>DASQGA010000221.1:0-11800 GCA_035632855.1 Gaiellaceae bacterium
GGTGCGCTCGAGAACAGTGCGCGGCTGAACCTGACCAAACGCGACATCGCGCGGATCCTGACCATTCAGGCCCAGCGGGCAAACACTCTGGAGAGAAGGTAGATGGCACCACCGAGAAAGAAGGCAGAAGAGAAGGAACCGAAGCCGAAGGCGACGAAGGCGAAGGCGACCAAGCCGAAGGCCAAGGCGAAGCCGAAGGTCGAGGAGGCCGCGGTCGTGGAGCCCCTGGCCGACGTCGAGGGCACCGAGGAGCTCGTCTCGGAGCAGACACCCGAGCCGGCGCCGACCGAGGACACCCCGACCGAGGAGCCCGTGGCTGCACCGGAGCCCGAAGCCGAGAGCGCCGTGGACGAGCCTGCGTCAGAAGAGCCTGCGGCAGACGAGCCCGCCCCGGAGTCCGAGCCCGCTTTGCAGGAGCCGGTCCCCGTCCCCGACGAGCCTGCCGCTGAGGAAGCGGCACCTGAGCCAGAGGCTCAAGAGCCTGTCGTGGAGGAGCCCCAGGCTGAGGAAGCCGTCGACGAGCCAGTCGCAGAAGAGGAGGCGCCGGAGCCTGAAGCCGAGCCCGTGGCCGAAGAGCCGGCAGCCGAAGAGGTAGCGTCGGAGCCGGCAGCCGAGCCCGAGGCCCCGGCGCCTGCGGCGGAGGTGGCCGCGCCACCGGTCGAGCCTGCGAAGCCGAAGACTCCCCGCCGGCCCAAAGCCGAGCGAACGGCGCGCACGCAGTCGAGGAAGGCCCGCGCCCGCGCGAGAAAGCCTTCCGAACGAGGTCAGCTGGTTCGCCTGCCGAAGCCCGAGCACTCGAGAGGGCAGCGGAAGGAGCGGCGCGGGATTGTCGTCTCGAGCGCGATGGACAAGACGATCGTCGTCCGGGTCGACAGCGCGAAGCCGCATCCGCGCTACAAGAAAGTCGTCCGGCGCTCCCAGAAGATCCACGCGCACGACGAGGGAAACCAGGCGAACGTGGGCGACGTGGTTCGCATCATCGAGACGCGCCCCGTCTCTAAGACGAAGAACTGGCGCCTGGCCGAGGTCGTGGAGCAGGCCAGGTAGTGATCCAGCAGGAATCGAGACTTCGCGTCGCGGACAACACGGGAGCCAGGTCGCTCCTCTGTATTCGCGTGCTCGGCGGGTCGCACCGCCGCTACGCACGGGTCGGCGACATCATCGTTGGAACGGTGAAGGTGGCGACCCCGCAGGGCACCGTGAAGAAGGGCGAGGTCGTGAAGGCGGTCGTCGTCCGGACGAAGAAGCCCTTCGGGCGCGACGACGGCACCTCGATCGCGTTCGACGAAAACGCTGCCGTGATCATCGACGCTGCGAACAACCCGCGCGGCACCCGCATCTTCGGGCCCGTCGCGCGCGAGCTCAGAGAGAAGAACTTCATGAAGATCGTCTCGCTCGCACCCGAGGTTCTTTAGATGGTTGATCGACAATCACCACACCCACGGATGGCGGCCCAGACGCGGCGCCAGGCCGCACCCTCGCCCTTGTCAAGGCTTCTAGCCTTGCCTGCGGACGATGGCACACCCTGGCTTGGTCTGACCCGTCCCCGCGGGCGCGCCAATTACCGACCAACCATCTAATGGCAGCGGCTATGAAGATCCGGAAGGGGGACGTCGTTCAGGTCATCTCCGGCAAGGACCGGGGCAAGCAGGGGCGCATCCTCGAGGCGCATCCCGGCGAGGGCCGAGTGATCGTCGAGAACCTGAACATGGCCAAGAAGCACCGGCGGGCTCGTCCGCTGCGCGACTCGAGCCGGATGGGTCAGCCCCAGGTGCAGCCGGGAGGCGTATTCGACATCGCGTCACCCATCGACATCTCGAACGTGATGATCGTGTGCCCGACGTGCAACCGCGCGTCGCGCGTCGGCTACGACTTCCGCGACGACGGGAAGGGCGGCCGGATCAAGGTTCGGGTCTGCAAGCGCGCCGACTGCGGGGAGGTGGTGGATCGATGACGTCGACTGCGACCGAGACTCCGACCCCGCGCCTCAAGGACCGGTACGACGCCGAGATCCGCGAGCGCCTCCGGGAGCGGTTCGAGTACCGCTCGATGATGGAGGTCCCGCGGGTCCTGAAGATCACCGTGAACATGGGCGTCGGCGAGGCGAAGACGAACGCCAAGGCGCTGGACAGCGCCGTCGAGGAGCTGACGACGATCACCGGCCAGCGTGCGCAAATCCGCCGCGCGCGGAAGTCGATCGCCGGCTTCAAGATCCGGGAAGGCATGCCGATCGGCGCCAAGGTGACGCTTCGCGGCGCTCGCATGTACGAGTTTCTCGACCGCCTCGTTTCGATCGCACTGCCGCGCATTCGCGACTTCCGCGGGCTCTCGGCCCAGAGCTTCGACGGGCGCGGCAACTACTCGCTCGGCGTGCGCGAGCAGATCATCTTTCCGGAGATCGACTACGACGACATCGACAGCGTCCGGGGCCTCGACGTGGCCATCACCACGTCCGCCAAGACGGACGAAGAGGGGTTGGCGCTCCTACGGGAGCTCGGCCTGCCCTTCCGAGCAGAGAACTAGGAGGAGCGACTGCATGGCAAAGAAGAGCTTGATCGCGAAGGCGGCGCGGCCACAGAAGTTCAAGACGCGCCAGTACTCACGCTGCAACCGCTGCGGACGACCGCGGGCCGTCTACAAGCGCTTCGGCCTCTGCCGCATCTGCCTCCGCGAGCTCGCGCACGAGGGAGCCATCCCCGGCATGACCAAAGCGAGCTGGTAATGCCGCGAAAAATGCTGACGCATTTCCCGCGGGGCCAGGCTAGTCCCGTCGCTTCGCTCGGGAGGAGAACCAAAAATGCTTACTGATCCGGTTGCTGACATGCTCACGAGAATTCGGAACGCCAACAAGGCGCTCCAGGAGACCGTGTCTATGCCTACGTCGAACCTGAAGACGGAGCTTGCCCGCATCCTCAAGGAGGAGGGGTACATCCGCGACTACAGGATCGAGCAGGGCGAGGCGTTCGATACCCTTGTCGTCGAGCTCAAGTTCGGGCGGAACCGCGAGCGGGTCATCACCGACCTGAAGCGCGTCTCGAAGCCCGGGCGCCGCATCTACGCAAAGAAGGAGCGCCTTCCGCGCGTGCTCGGCGGCATGGGCACGGCTGTCATCTCCACCTCCGGCGGGCTCGTCACGAGCAAACGGGCGCAGGAGTTGGGCGTCGGTGGAGAAGTGGTCTGTTTCGTCTGGTGAGGCCGAAGGAGAAGCGAGAGTCTGATGAGCAGAATCGGTATGAGTCCAATTCCACTTCCATCCGGCGTTAACGTCTCGATTTCTCCTGGGCGAGTTATGGTGAATGGTCCCCTTGGCGAGCTCTCGCAGCAGTTGCCGCAGCGGATCGCCGTCGCGCAGGAGGAGGACCAGATCGTCGTCACGCGCCCGACGGAGCGGGGCCAGGACCGTGCTCTGCACGGACTGACCCGGTCGCTCGTCGCCAACATGGTCGAGGGCGTGACGAAGGGGTTCGAGAAGACGCTCGAGATCCAGGGCGTTGGCTACCGGGCGTCGCTCCGGGGCACCAGCCTCGAGCTGAACGTCGGCTACTCGCACCCGATCTCGGTCAACCCGCCGCAGGGAATCACGTTCGATGTCCCCCAGCCCACAGTCGTGATCGTCAAGGGGATCGACAAGCAGCAGGTCGGCCAGATCGCGTCGGAGATCCGTCGTGTCCGTCCGCCGGAGCCTTACAAGGGCAAGGGCATCCGCTACCAGGGCGAGTACGTCGCCCGCAAGCTCGGGAAGCGCGCCTAGAGTTATGCCGACGCTGACGACACGTGCGGCCCGCGAGCGCCGCCACCAGCGCGTCCGCAGCCGGGTCTCCGGCTCGGCGGAGCGCCCTCGCCTCGTCGTCTTTCGCTCCAGCCGGGGCATCGAGGCCCAGCTCGTCGACGACCTGAGCGGAAAGACGATCGCGGGCGCCAACCATCTGGGCGTCAAGAAGTCGTTCAAGGGCTCGAAGACCGAGCAGGCGGCCGAGGTGGGCAAGCTGCTCGCGCAGGCCGCGAAGAAGGCTGGCGTCGAGACGGTGGTCTTCGACCGCGGCGGCTACCTCTACCACGGACGCGTCAAGGCGCTCGCCGACGGCGCGCGCGAAGGAGGATTGCGATTTTGAGATGTTCTCGTAGGGGCGGGGCATGCCCCGCCCGCCTTGCCGCCCATGCTGGTGGGGGTGAGGCATAGATGGCAGTCGACGTACAGCAGGTACGCCAGCGCGAGATCGAGTCGCGTGAGCTCAAGGAGCGCGTGGTCGAGATCAACCGCGTCGCCAAGGTCGTCAAGGGAGGACGCCGCTTCTCGTTCACGGCGCTCGTCGTGATCGGCGACGAGGTCGATCGCGTCGGCGTGGGCTACGGCAAGGCGCGTGAGGTGCCGCTCGCGATCTCGAAGGCGGTGGACGACGCGAAGAAAAATCTCTTCCAGGTGCCGAAGAAGGGGCAGACGATCACGCACGAGGTCGTCGGTCGTTTCGCTGCTGCCCGCGTAGTGCTCCGGCCTGCGAGCGAGGGAACCGGCGTCATCGCGGGGGGCGGAGTCCGTGCCGTGCTCGAGCTGGGTGGGATTCGCGACATCCTCGCGAAGAGCCTGGGCACCCCGAACCCCATCAACGTCTTGAAGGCGACCGTGGACGGCCTGCAGCAGCTCCGGCGACCGGAAGAGGTCGCGGCAGCGCGCGGGTTGACCGTGCAGCAGGTGCTCTTCCCGCGAAAGCAAAAGCAGGAAGAAGCTGAGACGGCTCCGGTCGACGTGCAGGAGGCGCCGCAGGCGCCAGCTGCCGAGCAGGCGGAGCCGGAGGCGGAGGCGACGGAGACGAATGGCGCAGCTGAAGATCACCCAGGTTCGTAGCCAGATCGGCCAGAGCAAGAAGCACCGCGGCACCCTCCGCGCGCTCGGCCTGGGCAAGATCGGGCGCACGGTCGAGCACCCGGAGAGCCCGGACACGCTCGGTATGCTCAGAAAGGTCCGCCACCTCGTGAGAATCGACGAAAGCTGATGCCGCCAGAGATCCCCGCAGAGCGAGAGCTCTCGCTCTCCAACCTGAAGCCCGCCCAGAAGCGGCAGCGACGCAAGCGCGTCGGCCGCGGCCTGGCTTCAGGGAAGGGGCGCTACTCCGGCCGCGGCATCAAGGGGCAGAAGTCCCGCGCCGGCTCGCATTCGATGCGCCCGGGCTTCGAGGGAGGCCAGATGCCGCTCTACATGCGGCTCGGAAAGCAGCGCGGCTCGACGTCGAAGGACGCCATGCCGGTCGGCCCCCATCGCACCTCGACGAGTCCGGTTAATCTCGCCGACCTCGAGCGGGTGTTCGACGACGGCGCCGAGGTGACCCTCGAAGCTCTGCTCGACAAGCGCCTGATCCGGAACACCCGCACCGACGTCAAGATTCTCGGGAACGGCGAGCTGAAGAAGAAGCTGACCGTGACCGCGCACCGGTTCTCGAAGACGGCCGCCGAGAAGATCGAAGCCGCCGGCGGCACCGCCACCGCGCTGCGGCCTCCGCGCGAAGTGAAGCGGCGCGCTTCGAAGAAGCCGAAGCCCGAAGCGCCGGCCGACGAGGCGGAGACGCCCGTCGACAGTGAGCCGGAGGCAGCCGAGGCGGAGCCCGAGAACACGGCCGAGGCCGAGACGGGCGGCGAGGCCGAAGCTCCCGAAAGCGAGGCCTAGCCCAGCATGTTCTCCTGGCTGACAAATGCCTGGCGCGTCCCCGAGCTCCGCCAGCGGGTCATCTTCACGGCAATGATCCTCTTGCTCTACCGGCTCGGGAGCTGGATTCCCGTCCCCGGCGTCGACTCGTCGAAGATCGAGGAGTACTTCCAGGACCAGGGCGGCACGGTCCTCGGACTCCTGAACATCTTCTCGGGGGGCGCGCTCTCCCAGTTCGCGCTCTTCGCGCTCGGGATCATGCCGTACGTCACGGCCTCGATCATCCTCCAGCTGATGACCGTGGTGATCCCGCGGCTCGAGCAGCTTCAGAAGGAGGGTGAGGCCGGCTACGCCAAGATCAACCAGTACACGCGTTACCTGACGGTCGTCCTCGCAGCCCTCCAGGCGGCCGGCTACTCGTATCTCTTCCAGCGTCAAGGCGCCCTCACGCTCACCCCGAGCCGCTTCGTCTTGATCCTCATCTCGCTGACCGCGGCGACCACGCTGCTCATGTGGATGGGCGAGCTGATCACGAAGCGCGGGATCGGCAACGGCATCTCGCTCCTCATCTTCGCGTCGATCCTCTCGGGTCTCCCGGGAGGCATTCGCGCCTGGTACGAGGGGACGCCGTTCGAGCAGCTCATGTTCCCGCTCCTCGCGCTCGCGATCATCCTGGCCGTCGTGTTCGTCCAAGAGGGCCAGCGCCGGATCCCGATCCAGTACGCGAAGCGCATGGTTGGACGCCGTATGACCACTGGCGGTGCGACCTACATGCCGCTCCGCGTCAACATGGCAGGCGTCATCCCGATCATCTTCGCCGCCGCGATCATGGCGTTCCCGCCCACGATCGGCCAGTTCTTCCCGCAGACGCAGGGTTTCATCAACTCGAACTTCTCGCCCACCAGCCTGCCCTATCTGTTCCTGCAGGCCTTCTTGATCATCATCTTCACGTACTTCTACACGGCAGTTCAGTTCAACCCGGTCGACCAGGCGGACAACCTCCGCAAGCACGGTGGCTACGTGCCCGGCATCAGGCCCGGGCCTCCGACGGCCCAGTATCTCGACCGCGTGCTGACCCGGTTGACCCTGCCCGGCTCGCTCTTCCTCGCACTCGTCGCAACCCTGCCGACCCTCTTCATCCGCTACGGCGGGTTCTCGCAGGCCACCTCGGCGGCCCTCGGCGGCACGTCGATCCTGATCGTGGTGGGCGTCGCGCTCGACACCATGCGCCAGATGGAGTCGCAGATGATGATGCGCCACTACGAAGGCTTCCTGAAATAGGCTCCGGTATGGGCCTCGACATCGTCATCCTCGGCCCGCCCGGGGCCGGCAAAGGCACCCAGGCGGAGCTGATCGCCGATGACCTCGGAATCCCGCACGTCGCCACGGGCGACATGCTGCGAGCTGCGATCGCAAACGGCTCGGAGCTCGGAAGGCAGGTTCGGCAGATCGTCCAGGAAGGGCACCTCGTCCCCGACGAGCTCATGGTCGGGCTGGTGCGCGAGCGGCTCCTCGCTGACGACACGAGGGACGGATTCGTGCTCGATGGGTTCCCGCGCACGCTTGCCCAGGCCGAGGGCCTCGATCGGATGCTGGAGGAGATCGACCGCGGCGACCTATCGGTGGTGCTGAACTTCGAGCTCCCGGAGGCTGTCGCCGAGCAGCGGCTTCTCGGTCGGATGCGCGACGACGACACGCCCGAGGTGATTCGAACGCGCCTTCGCGAGCAGTACGTCCCCGAGGACCTCGTCGAGTACTACCGGACGGGCGGAAACCTGGTCGGGATCCACGCCGACCGCTCCGTCGACGAGGTTTTCTCCGAGGTGCAGGATGTTTTGCAGACGGCGGGAGCGCAATGATCATCCGCAAGTCGCAGGAGGAGATCGAGGCCATGGCCCGGGCCGGCGCTGTCGTCGCCGAGACCCTCGACGTCCTGAGAGACCAGATTCAGCCAGAAGTGACAACGCTCGAGCTCGATGCGGTCGCCGAGGAGTTCATCCGCTCGCGCGGGGGCATCCCGACGTTCAAGGGCTACCGTGGCTTTCCGGGCTCGATCTGCGCCTCACCCAACACAATGGTGGTGCACGGGATCCCCGGGCCATACCGGCTCGAGGATGGCGACGTGCTCTCGGTCGACGTCGGCGTCACTCTCGACGGCTTCGTCGGGGACTCCGCCTTCACGTTCCCGGTCGGGGAGATTCACACGGACACCCAGCGGCTCCTCGACGTCTGCCAGGCCGCGCTCGCGGCCGGGATCGAAGAGGCCCGCGCAGGGAACCACATCGGGCACATCTCGGCAGCCGTCCAGGGAGTCACCGAGGCGGCAGGCTTCTCCGTCGTCCGCTCGCTGGTCGGGCACGGTGTGGGCCGCTCGATGCACGAGGAGCCTCAGATCCCGAACGTGGGGGAGCCCGGGCGGGGGCCGAAGCTCGCAACCGGCATGACGCTTGCGATCGAACCGATGATCAACGCCGGGGGAGCGGGCGTGTGGGTGGCCGACGATCACTGGTCGATCTACACGGACGACAAGTCTCTTTCGGCCCACTTCGAGCACACGGTCGCGGTCACCCGCGATGGCCCTCGGATCCTGACTCAGCCACGGGTTCCGGCCACCGGGTCTTTGCTACGATAGAGCAGTTCCGCGGCCGAGCCGGGTAGCCCTGGCTCGCCGGTAATCCCTATGAAAGTCAGAGCTTCCGTCAAACCGATGTGCGACCGCTGCCGCGTGATCAAGCGGCACGGAAAAGTCCTGGTCATCTGCACGAACCCGCGGCACAAGCAGCGGCAAGGCTAAGGAGAGGAGCGAGATTTGGCACGAATCGCAGGCGTCAACCTTCCGCGTGAGAAGCGGCTCGAGATCGGCCTGACCTACATCTACGGGATAGGCCCGTCCACGTCACGGAAGATCGCCGCCGAGCTCGGCCTCTCGCCTGACACCAAGGTGCGCGACCTGACCGACGAGGAGATCAACAAGCTGCGCGCCTATATCGACGACGGCATCTCCGTCGAAGGCGACCTTCGCCGCGAGCGCTCGCAGAGCATCAAGCGCCTCCAGGAGATCGGCGCCTACCGCGGTGTGCGCCACCGGCGCGGTCTCCCGGTGAACGGTCAGCGCACGAAGACAAACGCGCGCACCCGCAAGGGCCCCAAGAAGACTGTCGGCCGCGGCAAGAAGGCCGTGGCGAAGTAACGTGGCTCCTCCTCGCCGATCTGCGGCCAAGGGCCGCACGCGCCGCCGCGTCAAGAAGAACATCGCCATCGGCCAGGCGCACATCAAGACGTCGTTCAACAACACGATCGTGTCGCTGACCGACAAGGACGGGAACGTGATCGCGTGGGAGAGCGCCGGGTCGGCGGGCTTCAAGGGCTCGCGCAAGTCGACGCCGTTCGCCGCGCAGGTCACGGCCGACTCGTGCGCGCGGAAGGGCATGGAGCACGGTCTCCAGAAGATCGAGGTCTTCGTGAAGGGGCCGGGCTCAGGCCGGGAGACCGCGATCCGCTCGCTCCAGGCCGCTGGCCTCGAGGTGCTGGGCGTCCGCGACGTCTCCCCGCAGGCCCACAACGGCGTGCGCCAGAAGAAACGGCGGAGGGTCTAGGGATGGCCCGCGAGAACCTCGGCACCAAGTGCCGCAACTGCCGCCGCGAAGGGCTCAAGCTCTTTCTGAAAGGCGAGCGCTGCTTGACCGAGAAGTGCTCGGTCGAGCGCCGGAGCTATCCGCCGGGCGAGCACGGCCGCGGGCGTATCAAGCAGTCCGAGTACCTGATCCAGCTCCGCGAGAAGCAGAAGGCACGCCGCTACTACGGGATCCTCGAGAAGCAGTTCCGCGGCTACTACAAGAAGGCATCGCGCCGTTCGGGGATCACCGGCGAGGAGCTCCTGCGGATGCTCGAGACGCGGCTCGACAACGTGGTCTACCGGCTCGGGTTCGCCGCCTCCCGGGCGCAGGCCAGGCAGTTGATCCGCCACGGGCACTTCCAGGTGAACGGCCGCCGGGTCAACATCCCGAGCTTCCAGGTGCGGCCCGACATGATCGTCGCGATGAAGGCGGGCAGTCCGGCGGAGCCGGTCATCCGCGACGCGACCGACCTGACGGCGTCCGTCTCGCCCTGGCTCCAGGCCGACCACGACAACCTGACCGGCAAGATCTTGAAGCTTCCGGAGCGCGACGAGATCGACGCTCCGGTGCAAGAACAGCTCATCGTCGAGCTCTATTCGAAATAGGCGCGAGGGGTGCCTCGCCCAATCATCTGTAGGAGATAGGAAGGGAACGCATGGCTACCAGAACGGCAACGATGGATTTCCAGATCCCCAGGATCGTCCACGAGGAAGTCAACGAGCGAAACGGCGTGTTCGTCATCGAGCCGCTCGATCGCGGCTTCGGTTACACGTTCGGCAACTCACTGCGGCGCGTACTGCTTTCCTCGCTCGAGGGAGCTGCGGTCACGTCCGTGAAGATCGAGGGCGTCGCCCACGAGTTCACGACGCTGCAGGGAGTCCGCGAGGACGTCACCGACATCATCCTCAACCTCAAGAACCTGATCTGCCGGCTCGAGGGCGATTCGCCCGAGGTCGAGGTCCGGCTCGAGAAGAAGGGCTCCGGGCCGGTGAAGGCATCGGACATCGCGGCGCCCGCCGACCTCGAGATTCTGAACCCGGACCTCGAGATCGCGAACCTCTCCGATAAGGGCAAGCTCGACATCATCCTCACGATCGGGCGCGGCCGGGGCTATGTACCCGCCGAGCTGAACCGCGAGCCCGAGCAGTCGATCGGCGTCATTCCCGTCGACTCGATCTTCTCGCCGGTGCGCCGCGTCTCCTACGAGGTCGAGGCAGCGCGTGTCGGCCAGCGCACGGACTACGACAAGCTGAGGCTCGACGTCACCACCGACGGCTCGCTCGACCCGCGCGACGCGATCGCGCAGGCCGCCGAGATCCTGATCCGGCAGCTCGCCATCTTCACCGACATCGACAAGATCGAGGGCTTCGGGGAAGTCGTCGGAGAGGCCCAGGCCGAGGTGCCGCAAGCGCATGGGATGGAGAACTTCCCGATCGAGGAGCTCGAGCTGGGCGTCCGAAGCTACAACTGCCTCAAGCGGGTCGGCATCGAGACGATCGGTGACCTCGTCACGAAGAGCGAGAACGAGCTCGCCGCGATCCCGAACTTCGGCAAGAAGTCGATCGAGGAAGTCAGCGAGACGCTCCAGGCCCATGGCCTGAGCCTCCGCGACGACTGAGGCTCGGGCAGACCGGTGAGGCACCAGCGGTCAGGCAGGAAGCTCGGGCGCGACTCGGCGCATCGAAAGGCGCTCTACGCCAACCTGGCGAGCGCGCTGATCGAGCACGGCCGGATCAAGACAACCGAGGCGAAGGCCAAGGAGGTACGGCCGATCGTCGAGCAGATGATCACGCTCGGAAAGCGGGGCGACATCTCGGCGCAGCGTCAGGCCGTCGCCTTCCTGCGCTCGAAGTCGATCGCGCACACGCTCTTCGCCGAGATCGCCCCCCGCTTCGCGGACCGTCCTGGTGGCTACACGCGGGTAGTCAAGCTCGGCCCGCGTCAGGGCGATGCCGCTCAGATGGCCTATCTCGAGCTCGTGGACTACGTCCCCGAGGGCGCGCCCGCTCCGATCGCCTAGACAGCGCGCGCCGGCGCCTCCTCGACTGCATCGGCGTACCGGCCCAGCACCGCAGTCCAACCGGACTCGGAGCCGTAGTTGGCCTGCATCGCCTCGGCCTCGTCGCCAAGGGCCTCCCAGCCGCTGTGCTCCAGCTCGACTCGCGTTCCGTTGCCCTCGGCGACGAACCGGATCTCGACCTGCTGGGCGGTCTCCGGGCCACGTCCCGGGTGCCAGGTCATGCCGAGCCGTGCGGGCGGATCCCAGATCGTGATCTCGCCCCAGTCGTGCTCGGTCCCGTCATCGAGCCGCTCGTAGAAACGGCCGCCTACGCGGTCTTCGAGCACGACGGTCTCGACCCGCTCCTCGCCGACCGAGTGGGTGCGGGCGGGCCACCAGCTTGCTACTCCCTCCGTGAACACCCGGAAGGCCACTTCGGGCGGGCGGTCGACCGAGATCGTCTTGCGGAGGACGAGGTCAGTGGTTTCCATGCGCTTCTCCTCTCAACTCGCTTTCCGCTGCCGTCTTGAAGGCGGCCAGCGCCTG
>DASQGA010000222.1:0-2710 GCA_035632855.1 Gaiellaceae bacterium
AGGGGTCTTCGGACAGCTTCTGGGCGCGTCCGACCTCGATCGCATCCGGAATCATCGTTCGGAACTTCAGCATCGGGAACGGCCGCCCGAAGCGGCCTGCACGCGGGTAGACGAAGAAGACGGGCCGCCCCGAGTCGACGAGGATCCACGCCACCACAACGACGAGCAGGGGCGAGAGGAGAACGAGGAGGGCGAACGCGAGGATGCGGTCGAGCACCTGCTTCGCGAGTCGGCGGATCCTCATGCGCGCCCGAGCTTCCGCCGCAGGACGTAGGAGAGCTCACGGCCTCGCTCTTCGACCACTCGGAGGCGGACAAAGTTGACGGCCCGCATGGCCGCGTCGTGGGCCGCATACACAACGGCCCGGGCCACAGGAGGTGCCGCTCCCCCGGCGGCGGTCTCATAGCCGAGGGCGCGAAGCTCGTCCCTCGCGACTGCTGCGAAGACCGCCTGCTGCGCCGGAGTCATCTGTCGGCGCCACTTGCCGACCGCGCTCGTGTTGATCCCGGCCCAGACGTTCGTGAACCACCCCTCCTGGCCCTTCGCGAGCTTGCCGGCGTCGGTCTTCTCGATCGCCAGCATCGCCTCGGCGAACGCCAGCCCCAGGAACTCGCAGGCTCTCTCCAGCTCCCGCTTCGGCTCGCTGACCAGGTCCTCGTAGCGGAGCCTCAGCACCTGCCCCGGGTGGTGGCGCTCGGCCTCCTGGCCGCGCCTGATTCCCGCAGCCCAGCTCCGAGCCGCCGCCCACACGTTGTTCGGACCGAATGGCAGGCCCATGACCGAGAGCGCGACATCGCGACCGTCCCGCACCAGCACGATCAACCGAGCGTCCGGCCAGACCGCGAGCAGCTCGTCAACGTGATGCAGATACGCCGGGGTTTTGTCGCCCCAGCGGCTCTTCCCGGCCAGGCTCGCGTAGGCGCGGAAGGGCGCCTCGACGGCGAACCGGTAGGCCTCCTCGTGCGAGAGGCCGGCTGGCACGGGAGGGAGGTTCCCGGGCAGGTCCCAACCCTGCACTCTGGGGTGCTCCCAGATCCGTTCGAGGAGCCGTGCAGCCTCGGCGGCGTCGGTCAGGTTGCCCGAGCGCCGAGCGCCCGCTGTATCAATCAGAAACATCGACTCGGGGGGCACCGCCGCCTCGGCGCTCCGATCCAGCATGAGGCGGAGCATCGTCGTCCCCGAGCGGTCGTTGCCGACCACGAAGAACGGCGAGGCGGCGCTCACCGGGTCCCCTCGGCCTTCTCCCAGACCGCCGGCACGCCGAACCGCACGTAGCGGACGAACGACACGACCATCGCCCAGGTCACGAGCGCGTAGTAGTAGGCGAGCGCGGCTCCGGGGAGGGGCGCGCGCAGGCGTCCGGCGGCGGCGAGCGCAAGGCCTGCGACCTGCGCCGCGAGCAAGGTCCGGTAGAAGCTCGAGCGCGCTGCGAGCGGCAGGTTCGCAATGAGCAGGGCGAGGTGGAGAAAGCCGCTCGCGTAGCGGAGAACACGGTGCGACACCAGTTGGACGAGGTACGAGGGCGGGAGACCCCGAAACATCCGGCCGGTCAGGAGGATGAGCCAGGCGTGCTCGGTCATCCGAACCTTGCGCGCGTACTCGTCTTCGAGGTCGCGCGAGGGCTTCTCGAAGGCCTTCGCCTCGGGCTCGTAGACGGCCCGGCGCCCGCGCTGCACCATCAGGTAGGGAAAGGCGAGGTCGTGCCCGAAGCGCGGGTCGACGTCCACGTAATCCGATCGGCGCAGCGCGTAGATGGCTCCGTTTCCTCCCGTGACGGAGCCAGCGAGGGACTCCTGCTCGCGGAGCCACGTCTCGTAGCGCCAGTAGACCCCCTCCCGGTTCGTGCCGTCCGGCCGCCGCAGGCTGAGCTGTCCGCAGACGTACGCGACCTCAGGGTCTCCGAAGCTCCGAATGAGCTTGGTGAGCGCACCGGGAGCCCAGGAGGCGTTCGCGTCGGAAAAGGCGACGATCTTGGCGTTCGAGCCGGCCACGGCGAGGTTCTGGGCGGCCACCTTGCCTCCCCGAGGGCAGCGCAGGAGCGTGACTCTCGGCTCCGAGGCGGCAATCTGCTCGACGATCTGGTCGGTGCCGTCGGTGGAGGCGTCGGAGGCGACGACGATCTGGAGTCGGGCCGGCGGATAATCGAGCTCGAGCAGGTTCCGGAGCCGATCCTCGATCACCGCCTCCTCGTCGTGGGCCGCGACGATCACCGTCACGCCCGGAACGTCGTCCCGGCGCCGAACGGGCTTTGGCCACTTCCGCGCAAGTGCCGCCGCGGCGAGCGGATAGCCCACATGCGTCCACGCAAGCGCTCCCGCGCTCGCCCAGAAGACCGTTTTCAGGAGAGGCACGGGGAGTAACCCTAGATGCTTGATCTAGCTCCGCCGCCTCCGCATCCAGCGGGTCGAAAAGCGGACGCGCTGTCCTGCTACGAGCCCCGGTAGGCCTCGATCAGGATTTCAGCTACCTCCGGGCGGGAGAACTCTGCCGGCGGGAGCTCGCCGTTCGAGAGCATCTCGCGCACCTTCGTCCCCGAGAGGAAGACGTGATCGTCGCCCGAGTGCGGGCACGTCTTCGCCGACGCCATCTGGTTGCACACCTTGCACCAGAAGGAGTGCTCGAAGAACATCGGCTCGATGTCGAGCTCGTGCGGCTCGAACTCGTCGAAGATCAGCTGGGCGTCGTAGGAGCCGTAGTAGCTCCCGACTCC
>DASQGA010000223.1:0-2853 GCA_035632855.1 Gaiellaceae bacterium
GACGATCCCGCGAAGGAGGGAAAGGAGCATCGCCACAGTCGACTCGGCCATCTCCTCGACGCAGTAGTCCGGCACGTTCGCGACTCTGACTCCGCGGTCGGCAGCCGCCTCGAGGTCGACGTGGTCGTACCCGACGCTGCAGGTCGCTACGACGCGGAGTGCGGGCAGGCGCTCGACGTCCTCGCGTCCCACGAAATTGTCGGGGCCGACCAGCAGGCCGACGACGTCGTCACCCTCCCAGGGCGCCTCCGCCTCCTCGATACGGACGTCTGCGGGCGAGAGAATCTCCCTGAGGGTGTCGAGCGAGAAGCTCGGGTCGCAGACGAGGACGCGGCCTTGCACTGGAAGGGGCTTATCATCCCGCCGACCTCCCGGGCAACTCCATGCACGAGAAGCGAATCGAGATCCGTTGGCGCGACCAGGACCCATACGGCCACGTCAACAATGCCGTCTACCTGACCTTCCTCGAGGAAGTGCGCGATGCGTGGCTCGCGCGGACGCTCGGCGATGAGGGCGATCTCTGGGGCTACGTCCTCGCCAGGGTCGCCATCGACTTCCGCCGCGAGCTGAAGCAGGATGATGGCTACGTGATCGCGCGTTGCGAGCTCGAGTCGATCGGGACCTCGTCCGTCCGGACGCGCGAGCGTCTCGTCACCGGCGACGGCACCCTCGCGGCCGAGGCGGAGGCCGTGCTCGTCGCGCGGGACCCGGACTCCGGCGCCTCCCGCCCGCTGACGACGGTCGAGCGGGCAGCCTTCGAGCGCGAAGCCGGAACCGTTCCGTGAGTCTCGAGCATCTCTTCGCCCCCCTCGCGGTCGGCCCGGTCGAGCTGGCGAACCGGATCGTCTCGACCGCGCATCAGACGACCCTCGTCCACGAGCACCTGCCGACGGACGACTTCATCGCCTACCACGAAGCGCGGGCCCGGGGCGGGACCGGGCTCATCGTCCTCGAGGCGACCGCTGTCCACCCGCTCGGGCTCCTGACCTCGCACACGCTCGCCGGCTACCGGGACGAGATCCGCCCGGCCTACGAGCGCCTCGTCGAGGCTGTGCGTAGTCACGGGACGCGGCTCTTCGTCCAGCTCTTTCACGGAGGACGCGAGCAGATTGCGAGCGCGCCACGCCCCCCGGCGGTCTCGTCCTCGGCGATCCCGAGCCAGCGCTTCAAGGTCGAGCCACGCGCGCTGCGCGAGGAGGAGATCGAGTCGATCGTCGCCGGCTACGCTCGGGCCGCGGGCCTTGCTTCCGAGGCGGGCCTGGACGGCGTCGAGATCTCGGCCGCGCACGGCTATCTCATGGCCCAGTTCTTCACGCCGGAGCTGAATCGCCGGACGGACGCGTGGGCCAAGCCGGCCGCTCTCCTCCTCGCCGTCCTCCAGGCTGTCCGCGAGACCGCGGGGAAGCTCGCAATCGGCGTCCGCCTTTCGGGCGACTCGGACGCCGCTCGAGCCGTCGTGGGAGAGCTGAAGGGACGCGTCGACTTCGTCCATCTCGCCGTCGGCGACTCCTCCACGTACCGAGGCTCGGTCGGCATCGTCCCGCCGCCCCCGACCGTCGAGAACGCCATTGCCGAGTGGACGGAGCCGTTCCGGATCGGAGTGCCGCTGGTCGCGACGTCGCGCATCGTCGACCCGGTCGAAGCCGATCGGCTGATCGAGGAGGGGCGAACAGACGCCGTGGGCATGACCCGAGCGCTGATCACGGATCCGGACCTGCCCCGGAAGGCACGGGAGGGCCGGACCGACGAGGTCATGCGCTGCCTGGCCTGCAATGCCTGTATCGCCCACTATCACGCGGCCACCCCGATCGCCTGCACGCAGAACCCCCGGACCGGGCGGGAGTTGACGCTGTCCCGGCCCGAGCCGGCCGCCGAGCCACGGCGGATCGTCGTCGTCGGGGCCGGGCCGGCGGGGCTCGCGGCCGCCGTGGAGGCGGGCAGCGCGGGACACGAGGTGGTGCTGCTCGAGCAGCTACACAAGATCGGTGGCCAGATCGCGCTCGCCGGCTCTGCCCCTGGGCACGCCGAGCTCGCCTGGGCGCTCCGGAGGAACTACGACGGTCTGCTCGAGCGGGCAGGAGTCGACCTTCGGCTCGACGAGGAGGCAGACGCGGACACGGTTCTCGGGCTCGACCCGCACGCGGTGGTGGTCGCAACCGGAGCTCGCCCGTACGACCCGCAGCTCGCCCTCGGTGACGTGGAGGTACTCCAGGCCTGGGACGTCCTGCTCGGGCCCGCGCCGCAGGGCCGACGCGTCGTGATTGCGGACTGGGGAGGCGACCCCGCCGGGATCGACTGCGCGGAGCTTCTCGATCGCGCCGGGAACGACGTGACGCTAGCCGTCGCGTCGATCGCGGTCGCCGACTCCGTGCACCAGTACCAGCGGAACCTCTACCTGGCCCGCCTCTACCGGGCGGGCGTCCGCCTCGAGCCCCACCTGGAGCTGACCGGTGCTCGCCGTGGGGCGGTCGAGTTCCGAAACGTCTTCGCCCGAGAGCTCGAGAGCGAGCTGCCGGCCGACCTCCTCGTGCTCGCGCTCGGCCGCGTTCCAGCCGGCGGTCTCGCCGAGGCCCTGATCGCGCGTGGTCTCCAGGCAGAAGAGGCAGGCGACGTTCTCTCCCCGAGATCGGCAGAAGAGGCGATCCTCGAGGGGACGCTCGCCGCCCGGCGCGTTGCGGAACGTGCCGCCGCGGCCAGCGCGGTCGCGTCGTGATCCAGCGCTAGTCGGCTGCCGCGGGCTCGCCCGCGGTGTAGAGCTCGGGCCGGCGATCGCCGGGCGCGTCGTTCCGCTCGGTCCAGGACTTGTCGCGCGCCCGCTCGAGCTCGCAGTCTGCGACCACGGTGCCTTCGCGG
>DASQGA010000224.1:0-1995 GCA_035632855.1 Gaiellaceae bacterium
CGGAAGGGTGCCGGACTACGAGTTTGACACCAGGGCCCGTGCGAAGTCCCGCGCGTCGAAGGGTTGGAGGTCGTCGAGGCTCTCGCCCACCCCGATCAGCTTTACTGGGAGACCGAGCTCGTGCGCGATCCCGACCGCGATGCCGCCCTTCGCGCTGCCGTCGAGCTTCGTGAGCGCGACACCAGTGATTTCGACCGCCTCGCCGAAGAGGCGGGCCTGCTGGAGCCCGTTCTGCCCGGTTGTCGCGTCCACGACGAGGAGCGTCTCGTGCGGCGCTCCCTGAAGCCGCTGGCCGATCACGCGGCCGATCTTGGCGAGCTCCACCATGAGGTTCGTCTGTGTGTGCAGCCGCCCGGCCGTGTCCACGATGACCACGTCCCTCCCTCGGGCCTGGGCCGCCTCGATCGCGTCGTACGCCACTGCGGCCGGGTCACCGCCTCGCTCCGAGCCGACGAAGTCAGCCTGCGCTCGCTTCGCCCAGATCTCGAGTTGCTCCTCGGCAGCGGCCCTGAACGTGTCCGCCGCCGCCAGGACAACCTCGAGGCCGGCCTCATTCAGGCGGCTCGCCAGTTTCCCGATCGTCGTCGTCTTGCCCGTCCCGTTCACGCCGACCACCAAAACCACGCTCGGCGCCCCGCCGAGCTGGAGCAGTGCGTCTCCCGCAGGCGCCACGAGCTCGGCGATGACCTCCTCGAGCCCCACCAGCAGCTCCTCTTCCGTCGCCGGCTCGCGGGCCTCGAGGCGCCGCACGATTTCGACCGTCGCCGGAACCCCACAGTCGGCAGCGAGCAATGCCTCCTCGATGCGCTCCCAGGCCTCCTCGTCCCCGGGATCGAAGACGGCGGTCGAGATCTCGCGGGTCAGCGCCTGGCGGCTGGTCGCAAGGGAGTCGCGGAGGCGCGAGAACCAGCCTCGGGAATCCTCGTCCGGCTGGGCCTCGCCGTTCTCACGGCCCAGGAACTCGGCCCAGGTGCGACTCATAGGCCGCTGTTTGGCCCGTGAGCGTGTGGAAGCGGTGTGAGGGAACCGGGAGGTTCCTCCACCGGGTCAAAGAAGGGCGCTCGCGGGGGAAACATGGTTTCCCCCGCGGGAGCGAGCCGGAGGCGAGGGACGCTCACGCGCTGAGTGCGTGGGCGTCCTCAGGAGCGAGCCGCTTGGAGACGATCTGCGAGACCCCGTCGGCGCCCATCGTGACCCCATAAAGGATATCCGCGGCCTCCATCGTGCGTTTCTGGTGTGTGACGACGATGAACTGGGCCCGCTCGGCGAAGCGCCGTAGGAGTCCGACGAAGCGGCCGATGTTCACATCGTCGAGGGCGGCTTCGACCTCGTCCAGGAGATAGAAGGGGCACGGCCGCGCCAGGAAGAGCGCGAACAGGAATGAGATCGCTCCCAGCGACTTCTCGCCGCCGGAGAGGAGCGACAGGCGCGTGATCTTCTTGCCGGCTGGCTGGAGCTGGATTTCGATGCCCGGTTCGTCTCCCTCCTCGCCCTCGACCACGACCAGGCGGCCCTGTCCACCCGGGAAGAGTGTCGCGGCGACCTCGGCGAAGTGGCGCTCGACGGCGGCGTAGGTGTCCGCGAAGCGCCGCTCGACCGTGTTCGTGAGGTCGTCCCGAATCCGCTCGAGTTCCGTGAGCGAGCGCTCCAGGTCCTCGCGCTGCTCCCGGAGCTCGGCGAGGCGTTCGGACTCCTGGGCGTGCTCTTCCGCGGCGAGCGGGTTGACCTGGCCGAAAGCTTCCCGGCGCCGCTCCAGGCGTTCAATGGTCAGAAGGAGCTCCTCCCGCTCGGCGTCGGAGAGCTCCTCGGGCTCCGTCTCCTCCTCGAGCCGGGTCCGGAGCTCGGCGACCTCCGACTCGAGGCGCGCAGCTTCGACCGCGATCGCCGCGAGGCGCTCGCCCGCATCTCCCGCCGAGCGCCGGAGCTCCGCCTCGCTCCCACCAAGACGCCGAAGCTCCTCGCCGAGCTCCGCCGAGCGCGTGCCACCCGCATCGA
>DASQGA010000225.1:0-7089 GCA_035632855.1 Gaiellaceae bacterium
GAAAACGGGTCCCGGGCCGCGCTCTCGGTAGGGCCGCGTCTCGTCGAAGCAGGAGCCTCGTCGCTCACGCTCCATCCGCGCTCGGCCAAGCAGATGTACACGGGTACGGCCGACCACTCGCTCACCGCCGAGCTGGTGGAGCTCGTCGACGTGCCTGTGATCGCCTCAGGAGACATCACGTCGCGCGCACGAGCGCAGGCCGTCCTCGCCACGACGGACGCCGCCGCAGTCATGGTGGGCCGGGCCGCGCAGGGAAACCCGTGGGCGATCTCGGAGATCGTGCGCGAAGCGGCCGCGCCGAGCCGCGAGGAGGTGGTCGCCGAGCTCGTCCTCTTCATGCGTGAAACGGCTCGCGAGCTCGGGCCCGAGCGGGCGACCGGCTTCCTGAAGAAGTTCTACGGCTGGTATCTGGGGCGCGGTCGCTTCCCGAAGCCGTTCAAGCAGGAGCTTGTCCGCCTCGCGTCGATCACCGAGGTCGAGCAGCGCCTCTTCGCAGCCGCGCCCGGTGCCCGTGACGTCCTGGCCGTGCTCGAAGACACGCTCCCGGCGGGCGACGAGACCACCCTGGATCTCCCCATCTCCGTGTACGGCGGCGGCTAGCGCCCCGCGGGGGCGGACGGCCCTCCGGCTATAACTCACTGCATGGCGGTCGCAACCGGAGAACGGCGGATCGTCTCGGTCTTGATCGCAGATCTGGTCGGGTCGACCCGCATCGCCGAGCAGCTCGGGCCCGAGCGGTCGAAGTTCCTCGTAGCCGAGGTGATGCGGATCATGGCGGAGCAGATCCGCCGCTTCGACGGCACCGTCGCGCAACTACGCGGGGACGAGATCTACGCCATCTTCGGCGCCCCTGTGGCGCACGAGGACGACTCGGAGCGCGCCGTCCGCGCAGCACTTGCGATCCAGCGCGCACTCGCCCGCTACGCGGACGAGGTGGAGGCCGCCTACGGCGTCAAACTCGCAGCCCGCGTCGGGATCAACACGGGCCCAGTGATCGTGAGCCCCGGCGAGGACGGAGACGGGAGCGACCCGTGGAACGCGCTCGGGGACACTGTGAACGTCGCCGCTCGGCTCCAGAATCTGGCGCCGAGCGGCGGGATTGTTGTCGGCGCCCAGACGAAGCGCCAGGTGGAGAGCTGCTTCGAGCTCGAGGAGCTCGGCGAGCAGGAGTTGGCGGGGAAGAGCGCCCCCGTTCCGACCTTCAAGGTGACTGGGGTCCGTGACCCCGAGTCGCTCGGGCTGCAACGCCCGCTCGTCGGGCGCGATTTCGAGCTGACCGTGCTCGAGCGGACGATGGACGGTCTTATCGACGGACGCGGCGTGATCCTCTCGATCATGGGCGAACCCGGGATCGGCAAGACGCGGCTCGTCGCCGAGGTCCGCAGCCTCTACCGCGCCCAGATCCGCTTCATCGAAGGTCGTGGCGTCTCCTACGCGCAAAACTTTCCGTACTGGCCCATCCGGGATCTCGTGCGCGAGTGGCTAGGGGTCGGAGCCTCGACGCCGGAGGCACGGGTCAGGCTCGAGCTGCAGGCCCAGCTCGCCGAGCTCTTCGACGACACCGACGAGGTCTACCCGTTCTTCGCAAGCCTGATCGGCCTCACGCTCGAGCCGGAGGCCGCCGAGCGGCTCCGAGAGCTGAACCGGGAGGGCGTCCAGCACCAGACTTTCGAGGCCGTTTTTGAACTGCTATGCCGCCTCGCAGCCGAGCAGCCGCTCTGCCTCATCTTGGAGGACCTCCACTGGGCCGACGAGGCGACAATCGAGCTGCTCGAGGCCATCCTCCCCGTTACCGAGGAAGCGGCCGTGGGCCTCGTCCTCCTGTACCGAACCGAGCGCGAGCATGCCTCCTGGCGCCTCGGCGAGCGCGCCCGCCAGCTCTACCCACATCGGTACCGAGAGATCGAGCTCCGGCCACTGCCCTCGGACGCGAGCCGGACCCTCGTCGCGGATGCGGCCGAGGGGGAGGTGCCCGAGGAGGTCGCCGAGATCCTCGCCGAGCGCGCCGGCGGCAACCCGTTCTTCCTCGAGGAGGCATTCCGCGACCTGGTGGAGCGCGGTGCACTCAAGCGTCAAAACGGCGCCTGGAAACTCGGCGTGAGCCCGGACGAGCTCGCGATCCCCGCTCTCGTGCAGGGAGCGCTGCAGGCCAGGCTCGACCGGCTCGATCCGAAGGCACGCGAGATCCTCTCCGTGGCGGCCGTCATCGGGCGCACATTCGGCATGCCTCTCCTGGAGCGAGTCGTTCCCCGCGACGAGCTCTTGCCCGCGCTCTCAGAGCTCCAGCGGCTCGATCTGATCGTCGAGAAGCGACGAATCCCGAATCCCGAGTACCGCTTCCGCCACGGACTCCTCCAGGAGGTCGCCTACGCAAGCCTCATCGAGTCGACGCGACGCAGGCTCCACAAGCGCGTCGGCGAGGTGCTCGAGGAGATCTACCGGGAGTCGCCCGAAGAAGTCTTCGCGCTTCTCGCCCGCCACTTCGCCGAGGCGAACGAGCCGGAGAAGGCGGTCGAGTACCTGCTGAAAGCGGGGGATGCGGCCCGGGCCCTCTATGCAGATCAGGAAGCGCTCGAGCACTATCGGAAAGCGCGCGACTTCCTGGCTCAGCTCGGGGACGAGCGCCGCGCTCGCGACACGCTCTTCAAGATGGCCCTCGCCCAGCATCTCGCCTTCAACTTCGAGGAGGCCGAGGAGCTCTACGACGAGGCGTTCTGCTGCCGGGTCGAGGACCCGCCCCGGGTCGAGCCGACCGAAAGCATCTCGACGGCCGTCGCGAAGCCGGATGCCGTGGTGCCGGGCGACGTCTACAGCTCGGACGGGGCGTACTTCACGGAGCACTTGTTCCGGGGTCTCCTCATGATCGACGGCGACCTGAACGTGGTCCCGGCCATGGCGGACAACTTCCGCGTCTCGAGCGACGGCCTGACCTACCTGTTCCGCCTGCGCGAGGGGTGCCGCTGGAGCGACGGCGAGCCGCTCACGGCCGAGGACTTCGCCTTCGCGTGGAAGAGCATGCGCGAGGAGCGAACGCGGACGGCGTTCATGATGGAGGACGTCGAGTTTGCCGTCGCGCTGGACGAGCGCACGCTCGAGGTGCGCCTCCGAGAGCCGCGAAACTTCTTCCCGTACATCCTCGCCTCGGCCTGGTCGTTCCCCTGGCCGAAGCACAAGTGCCAGGAGCTCGGCGAGGACTGGCGGAAGCCGGAGAACCTCGTCGGGAACGGGCCGTTCATGCTCTCGGAGTTCGACGACGACCACGCGCTGCTGGTCGCGAACCCGCACTGGGTCGAGCCGAGGGGCAACGTCCGCGAGCTCCACTTCGACTTCAAGACGAAGTCCCAGGACGTCTCGGCGCGCTGGCGAGAGGGTCAGTACGACCTGCTTCCCGTCTACGACGAGAGTATGCGCGACGCCCCCCAGACCGTCGCCGACATCGTCCCCGAGCTCTGGCTCAACTACCTCGGCTTTCGCGCCGATGCGGCTCCGTTCTCGAACCTCCACGTTCGAAAAGCGTTCGCCCACGCTATCGACCGGGAGGCGCTGCTCGCCGGCACGAACAGCATCAACCGGCCGGCCACGAGGGGCGGCGCGATCCCTCCCGCGATGCCTGGGCACTCGCACCGGCTCGCTCTGGAGTACGACCTGGAGCGCGCTCGCGAGCACCTGGCGGAGGCGGGCTACTCCGAGGGCCGCGGACTCCCCCCCATCGAGGTCTTCGTCCCGAACTGGTTCCAGTTCGGTGACGCCCTCGCCGAGCAGTGGGCTGCGATCGGAGCGAAGGTCACGGTGACGGCCAAGCTCGAAGTCCCGGATCCCCACGCGATCGGGACTGCCCATGCCTGGGTTGCCGGCTGGTCGGCCGACTACCCCGACCCTGACGGCGTCTTCCGCGGGTTCTTCCAGACCGGGGAACCGTTCTACAGCGACGACGAGATCCTGGAGAAGCTCGACGAGGCGCGGTCGCTCGCGAACCAGGACGCGCGCATGCGCCTCTATCACGAGATCGACCGCATCTGGGTGACCGAGCGGGCCGGGATCGTGCCGCTGGCCTACGGCCGGGCGATGCTCCTCAGGCGGCCCTGGGTGCATTCGGTCTGGGTGAATCCTCTCCAGCGCGCACACCTGGACAAGGTCGTCGTCAGGCGCTCTGAAAGCCTCTTCTAGCTGGGAAAACGCGAGCTCGCCGGGCTATAGTCGGCGGGTGGTCGACCTCCCCCCGCCGCGTCCGGCGCTCGTGCAGGCGGACTGTCCCGAAGAAGCGCGGTCGCTCGATCGCCGCGTCCAATGCGGGTTCGTGCGCGTACCGCTCAACCGGTCGCGCCCCGCCGGACGCAGCCTTCGCATCTACTTCGAGCGTTACCCGCATCACTACCGTTCGCGCCCTCGTTCCGCCACGGTCGTCTCGATCGAGGGCGGGCCCGGTTACCCGACCACCGACGACCGCGCCGCCCGAGTTGCCGTCTGGCGGCCGATCTCGGGGGTGCGGGATCTCCTGCTCGTCGATCTCCGCGGCACGGGCAGGAGCGGCCTGCTCGGCTGCGCCGCGTTCGCGCGCTCGACGCTTCGCTATGCGAGGCGAGCCGGCCGCTGTGCCACCCAGGTCGGGCCCAAACGGGACTTTTACTCGACCTCGCAGTCGGTGCAGGACATCGAGGACGTCCTGCTCGAGCTCGGGGCTGGCCGGGTCGATCTCTACGGCGACTCCTACGGTACGTACGCGGCGCAGGCCTTCGCGCTTCGCTATCCAGAGCGCATGCGGTCGCTCGTGCTCGACGGCACCTATCCACTTCCGGGGACAGATCCTGCCTGGAGCGATCTCCTTGCCTCGATCCGACGAGGCCTGCGCCTCTCTTGCGCGCGTCACCCGGGCTGCCCGGCGGAGGTGCGCGGAGTCGACCCCGTCTCCCTCGTCGCCCAGTTTGCCGCTCGGGTTCGCGCGAGACCGATCCGGGGCGTCGCGCCCGACTCGAACGGCACGCCCATCCGCGTACGGCTGGACGAGGACGCTCTCGTCTGGATCGCGTCGTCGACGTACTACTTCCCGGGCGTCTACCGTGACCTCCCGGCTGCGATCTACGCCGCCCAGCGCGGCGACACGCGGCCGATTCTCCGGCTCGCTGCGGAGACACTCACGATCGACGTGGGCCCGTCCCCCTCGGAGGCCCTTTATCTCGCAGTCATCTGTCACGACTATCCGCAGCTCTGGGATTCGGCGTCGCCGCTCGAGCAGCGCCGCGCCGAGGCTCGGAGTCGGATTGCCGCCTATCCGGCCGGGACCTTCAGTCCTTTCACGCCTTCCGCGTGGACGGGAACGGATTACGAGGGCGTGTTCGCGTGCGTGCGCTGGCCGGGACCGGCCCGCCCGGACCCACCCGACCCACCGGGTGCGGCCTACCCGGACGTGCCGACGCTCGTTCTGAACGGCGACCTGGACACGATCACCGCCTCGTCGGGAGCACGCGAGGTCGGGAACCGCTTTCCCCGATCGACGTTCGTCGAGCTCCGGAACTCCTTCCATGTAACCGTCCTGCGTGACTACGACAGATGTGCCTCGCGCCTCTACCTCCGCTTCGTCCGCAGCCTCGATCCGGGAGACACGAGCTGCGCGCAGCAGGTAGCCGAGCCGCACGTCGTCGCCGCCTTCCCGCGATCGCTCGGCACGACGAGAGCGGCCCGACCGGCCAGGGGCGATCATTCGCAGGTCAGGGACCGTCGCCTGGCGGCGGCCGCGGCGGCCGCGGTGGCGGACGTGATCGCGCGCTGGTGGGTCAACATCGACGGGACGAGCCTCGGCCTGCGAGGCGGGCGCTGGTCGTACGAAGGGAACTCCCCGATCGTGTTCCACCTCAACCAGGTCGAGTTCGTTCCGGGGGTCCCGGTGTCCGGCACCGTCCGCTGGCGGCCCGATCAGGGCACAGTCATGGCGCAGGTCCGGGCGCGCGAGCCGAGCGGGACCACCGGCACGCTGCGGATGCGTTGGTCGCTGCACGCCGTGCACGCGCGAGCCTCGTTGACCGGACAGGTCGGCGGCCGGACACTTCGAGCAACGATGCTCGCCCCTTAGATGGTTGATCGACAATTACCACACCCACGGATCCGGCCCAGCCACGGCGCCAGGACGCACCCTCGCCCCTGCAGCCAAGGCTTCTAGCCTTGCCTGCGGGCGATGGCACACCCTGGCTTGGTCTGGACCGTCCCCGCGGGCATGCCAATCACCGACCAACCATCTAGGCGTTCAGCTCCCAGATCAGGCGAAGACCCTCGAGTGTCAGGAGCGGGTCGAGCTCCTGGATGGTCTGCGAATGCGGGGCGATGAGGCCGGCGAGCCCTCCGGTCGCGACGACGCGAGCGTCCTCCCCCAGCTCGGCGCGCATGCGACCGACGATGCCGTCCACCTGCCCTGCGAACCCGAAGACGACGCCCGCCTGGAGCGCCTGCGTGGTTGTCTTTCCGATCGCCTGCTCGGGGGCGACGAAGTCGACCTTGGTGAGCCGCGCGGCGCGGACAAAGAGCGCGTCCATCGAGACCTCGATCCCGGGCGCCAGAACGCCGCCGACGTACTCCCCCGAAGCGGAGACGGCATCGAAGTTCGTGGAGGTCCCGAAGTCGACCACGATGCACGGCGCGCCGTAGCGCTCGCGCGCCGCCACGGCATTCACGATCCGGTCTGGGCCGACCTCATGAGGATCGTCGTAGAGGATCGGAATCCCCGTCTTGACGCCTGGGCCGACAACCAGGAGACGCGCCTCGACGTAGCGCTCGCTGAGCTCGGCATACGAGCGAACGAGCGCAGGCACGGTCGACGAGATGCAGACGCCGGCCACATCGTCAAAGCCGAGGTCGCGAAGCTCGAGGAGCCGAGCGAGCAGGACGGCGAGCTCGTCCGCGGTCCGGTCGGCCTCGGTCGCCACGCGCCAGTGCTCGATGAGCGACCCGCCGTCGTAGAGGCCGAGCACGGTCTGCGTATTGCCGACATCGACGACGAGCAGCACGTTAGCGGCTCACCGGCGGGCGGGGCGAGCCCCGCCCCTACGACGGGTCGTCGTCGCCCGCGAGGGGCTCGCCGAGCTTCTCGGCCAGCGTCTC
>DASQGA010000226.1:0-2512 GCA_035632855.1 Gaiellaceae bacterium
AGATCCTCGTCTCCTTCGGCGATGTGCGCGAGGAGCGTCATCGTGTCCTGGGTGGCCGACCCGTTCTTCAGACAGAGCACGGCGAGACGGCGCACCGCTCCGTTCGGATCGCCGTTTGCGAGCGTGTGTAGCAGGGGGCGAACGCCGTTGACCGGCCCTGGGTGGGTCCGGGACAGAAGCTCCAGTGAGAGGAGCGCCGAGCCCCGGCACGCGGGGCTGGCGTCGTCGAGACCGCGACGGAGCATCTCGGTCTTCTGCGCGAAGCGAAGCTGGCCGATGGCGCGAAAAGCGATCGCCCGCTCGCGGAAGTCAAGGCTGTGCACCGCCTGGTCGATCTCGTCGTCGACGGCTCGGCGAAGGTCTGCGAGAGTGCGCTCGTCGGTGATACCTGCGGCGCGCTGCACGGCCGCTGCGAGAACGGCCGACACGTTCTAACCGACGGAGGCGATCGAGCGCTGTCCCGGTCCGACGTACTGGGCCGAGGGCCGGATCAACCGCCCGGTGCGCTTCTCCTCGAGGATGTGCGCCGCCCAGCCGGCGACCCGCGAGCAGGCGAACATGGCCGGAGTCAGATCGGGAGGAACCTCGGCAAGGTCGAGGACGACCGCGGAATAGAACTCGACGTTGGTCGCGATCACGTAATCAGGCTTTCGACGGTGCAGCTCAGCGAGCGCAGCCTCTTCGAGTGCCTCGGCGACCTCGTAACGGGGCGACCCGAGCTCCTTCGCGGTCCGCTTCAGGATGCGCGAGCGCGGGTCCTCGGCTCTGTAGATGCGATGGCCGAAGCCCATGATCTTCCCGTGGCTGTCGAGGATCTCTTTGACGTACGCCTCGGGGTCGCCCGTCCCGGCCACCTCGTCCAGCATCGGCAGCACGCGGGCCGGCGCCCCCCCGTGGAGCGGGCCGCTTAGTGCCCCGACGGCCGCCGACATCGCGGCCCCGCAATCGGCCCCGGTCGACGCGGAGATTCGCGCCGTGAATGTCGAGGCGTTGAGCCCGTGCTCGGCCGTGCAGATCCAGTAGGTGTCGATGGCCTTCACGTGGTCCGGGTCGGCCTCCCCCCGCCAGCGGAGGAGGAACTTCTCCGCCGCGGTGTCGCCCGCGGCAACCACGTTGTCGGAGGCCGGATCTCGGCCTTCGGCGACCGCGGCCGATTTCGCCACGATCGACATCATCTGTGCCGATAGGCGGGCTAGGTCGTCCCGCGCCTGGGAGTCCTCGATGTCGACGATCTTGCCGAGCTCCCACTCGCTGGAGAGGCGCGCCGTCTCGGCCTGGAGGTCGGAGGGAGCGTCGCCACTCAGTCCCTTGGGTTCGTACGGCTCCGGATCCGGCATGCCGGGCTCGAAGTTCTCGTCGACGAGCAGGCCCCAGACCTTCTCGTACGGCACGTGGCCAACCAGTTCCTCGATGTCGACTCCGCGGTAACGAAGCGCGCCGCCCTCTCGGTCGGGCTCGGCAATCTCGGTCTGGATGGCGACGACGCCCTCGAGACCGGGCTTGAACTCGGTCATCTGCTCCCTCTCATCTCAGCGGCACGGTACCTGAGCGTTGTACCCGCACGGCCCGCATACAATCAGGCCCCGATGCCTCACCGAGTGACCCTGATTCCGGGGGACGGCACGGGACCGGAGATCGCAGAGGCGACGCGACGCGTGATCGATGCGAGCGGCGCCACGATCGAATGGGACGTGCAGCACGCCGGCGCCGACGTCATGGACGTCAACGCAGGCAACCCGCTCCCCGATCACGTCCTCGATTCGATCCGGGACAACGGCGTTGCCATCAAGGGCCCGATTACGACTCCCGTCGGAGTCGGGTTCCGCTCCGTCAATGTTGCGCTTCGGAAGGCTCTCGATCTCTACGGCCAGGTTCGCCCGTGCAAGAGCTATCCGGGCGTCCGCTCGCGCTACGCCGCCGTCGACCTCATCATCGTGCGCGAGAACACCGAGGATCTCTATGCCGGCATCGAATTCGAGCAGGGCGCCGAAGAGACCCGCGAGCTGATCGCGTGGATCGAGGAGCGAGGGGGCACGGTCAAGCCGGACTCGGGCATCTCGATCAAGCCCATCTCGGTGTCGGGAACCAGGCGCATCGTCGAGTTCGCCTTCGACTACGCGCGACGGAATGGCAGGCCCAAGGTGACGGCCGTGCACAAGGCCAACATCATGAAGTTCACCGACGGCCTCTACCTGTACGTCGCCCGCGAGGTGGCGAGCGAGAACAGCGACATCGAGTTCGAGGACCGGATCGTCGACAACCTCTCGATGCAACTCGTCCAGCGCCCGGAGGAATACGACGTGCTCGTCCTGCCGAACCTCTACGGCGACATCGTCTCCGATCTCGCCGCCGGCCTGATTGGCGGCCTCGGACTCGCGCCGGGCGGAAACTTCGGTACGCAGGCGGCGGTCTTCGAGCCCACGCACGGGTCGGCTCCGAAGTACAAGGGCCAGAACAAGGTGAACCCGATGGCGATGATGCTCTCGGGCGTCATGATGCTGCGCCACCTGGA
>DASQGA010000227.1:0-3347 GCA_035632855.1 Gaiellaceae bacterium
CGACCGGGATCAGGAGCAGTGCCACAAAGCCCAGGGTCACGAGCTGCCACCGGCGCCCGAGGAGCAGCGCCGCTCCGAGCACGAGCAGGGCGGCCGAGCCGAGCATCGTGCGCTGCGTGCCGACGAGTGGGATCGTGACGAGAGCTGAGAGAAACGTGCCGACGATGCTGCCGACCGTCGAGAGAGCGTAGAGGCGACCGGCGACCGTTCCCGCCTGTTCGACATCGGAGATCGCGAGCCGAATCGCGAACGGCGAGACCGCCCCGAGGAGCGTCACGGGAATCGCGAAGAGCGCGAGCGCGGCGAAGAACGAGCCGACGACGGCCCCGACCGTGGCGGCATCGAGGCCCTTCACTGCCAGGTCTAGAATCGGCCGGGCCATGAACGGCGTCGCTGCGATCACGACCGCGGCGACCACGACCAGGAGGCCGAGCAGCCGCGGTTCGGGGCGGCGGTCCGCGAGCTTCCCGCCCAGCCAGTAGCCGATCGACAGGTAGATGAGGATCAGCCCGATGATGTTCGCCCAGACGATCGTCGAGCTCCCGAAGTAGGGGGCGAGGAGACGCGAGGCGGAAATCTCCGTCGCGAGCGTTCCGCAGCCGCCCACGAACACCAGCACCGAGAGCCGGACGCCGCTCACGCGAGACTCGGTGGCGCTGGCGAGGGCTGTGGGCACCCGTCTAGGGTGCCAAGCGGAGGACGACCACGGCGCAGTCGTCCGCCAGGTCGCCTCCGGAGAACGTGCGGGTATCGGCCACGACCTGCTCGGCGAGCTCCTGCGCCGGCAGCGCTGCGTGGCGCTCGAGCGACGCGTCGAGGCGGCTCTCTCCGTAGAGCTCGCCGCGCCGCCGGGCCTCGATGATCCCGTCCGTGTAAAGGACGAGGGCGCTGCCGGGCGCGAGCGCCACCTCCTGCTCGAGGTACGCCTGCTCCAGGTCGATCCCGAGCGCCATCCCTCTCGCGGCGACCGCCGTCACGGTGCCGTCCGGCCGCACCAGGCGCAGCGGCGGATGGCCTGCGCTCGCGCAGGACGCCCGGCCCGTCGACGGGTCGACGAGCACGTAGAGCATCGTGATGAACTTGCCGAACCCGATCTCCTCGAAGACGACCTCGTTCGCCTTGGCCAGGAAGCTGGACGGCTCCGGGTAGCTCCGCGCCAGCGCCCTGAAGGTGAACTTCGCCATCGCCATGTCGGCGGCGGCCCCGATCCCCTTGCCGGTGACGTCCCCGAGGACGACGGCGAGCCGCCCGTCCTCGAGGAGGAGGAAGTCGTAGACGTCGCCTCCGACTTCGACCTCAGCGGAGGACTCGTAGACGTGCCCAAGCTCGAGCCCCGGCACGTCCGGCAAGTCGCTCGGCAGGAGCGACCGCTGCATCGTCTCGGCGAAGTCCTTCTGCTGCTGAGAGAGGCGCGCGTTGTCGATCGCGAGCGCGGCCTGCGACGTGATCGTCATCGCCGCATCGACTGTTTCCTGGTCCAGCGGGCGGGTCGGGTCGAGCGAGAGCAGCGTCAGCGTGCCGAGGACCTCGCCCGGCGTTGCCATCGGAATCACGGCCGCGGTCGATCCCTTGGCCAGGAACGGCTCGAGCAGGAGGTGCGAGTCCGTGTAGGCGGCGGTCCCCGGTGCCAATAGGGTCGGCTTCCCGGCCCGCAGGAACCGACGCGCGAGCGGCGCCTGCAGCGGCTGCGGGCGCGCCAGGATCGACTCCGCGGGCGCGCGGAGCGAGGCGTTGGCCACATGAATCGCCTTCGTAACGAGAGCCTCACCTCGCTCGTCCGGCATGCGGATCGCGGCCGCGTCCAGGTCGAACAGCTCAACCATGGTCTTCGCGACCGCGTCCAGCGTGGCATCGAGTGAGAGACTCCGCGCGAAGGAGTTCGAGATCTCGAACAGCCCACGGAGCTGGCGGGCTGCCTTGCGCTCCGATCTCAGTGTCCGCTCGAGGACCGATCCGAGCTCCTTCGTCCGTTCGTGCAGGCGCGCGTTCTGGACGGCCACCGCCAGCTGGCTCGAGAGCGCGATCAGGAGGCGCTGCTCCCCGGCCCGAAACGGCCTCGGCCGGCGGCCGTAGACCCCGAGCGCTCCGATCACCTCGTCCTGGACGACGAGGGGGATGAGCAGCGCCCGCCCGATCCCGGTCTCGGCGACAGCGGGTGCGAGCCCGGCCAGCCGCGGGTCGCGGCCCGTATCCTCGACGGACACGAACCCGCGGCCGCGAAACGGGCCCAGCGCGAGCTCGAGGAGCCGCTCGGCGATCTCCACATGCGGGCCCTGGAGCCCGACCGAGGCGGCGGGTGCCGTCAGCCGTTCAGCCTCTCGCAAGTAGACGGCTACCTCTCCGCTCCCGGTCAGCTCGACCACCCGCTCGACGGCCGTCTCGAGTGTGTGTGCCAGGGAGAGCTGCGAGATCGCCTGGCCAACCACCGCGATCAGCGTCTGCGAGCGGCGCAGCTCGTCCTGGACGAGCGCCGCGCGGCGGGTCCGGCGTAGGGCGACCGCGGCGCGGGCGGCGAAGGCCGAGAGGCTCGACTCGTCCGCTTCGAACGCCGAGCCATCGTAGAAGAGCTGGAGTGCTCCAGCAGGAGGCTCCCCCAGGGCGAGAACGATCGTCTGGTCGGGCCGCTCGCGGGAGGGGTTGTCTCGCCGCTCGATCGCAGCCTCGACCACTCCGACGGCTTCCTGAAGATCCGGAAGGCGCCCCTCCAGGCCATGGGCTGCGAGGAAGGCAGGCGGCCCCAAAGACCCGATCCTCCAAAGCAATGCTCCGGCCGCGCCGGTGGCCTCGACGGCAAGCCGGACAACGTGCTCCGCGGTCTCGGCCTCGTCCGATCCCGCCGCCAGCGCGCCGGCAATGGCTTCGAGCACGGTACCGCCGGGCCGTCCGTTTCCCTGTCCCTCGAGTGCTTCGCCAAGACGCAGGCAGACGCCCAGATGGGCGGCCGCGAGCCGCGCCAGAGCCCGTTCCCTCGCGGAAAGATCGTCCACACGGCGATACAGCTCGAGCGATCCTCCAGGACCGTGTTCGCCGGCGAGTGGGAAGACGTGGACGACCCCGGCCCGCGACAGTCGCCCAGCACGGGCGAATGCCGACGGCAGCTCGCCCCCGATCGAACGAACACTTGCTTCCTGAAGTGGCAGGTCTGCGAGCGGGAGCGTCGACCCTTCGAGCTCGGGGATGACCGAACTGGCCCGGGCGTACACCGCGCAGGCCTCGAGCCTCCCGTCCCGAAGACGCCGCGCGACGGCGAGGTCAGCGCTGGTGGCAAGCGCCGCGCCCCGAACGATCTCCGCGAGCACGCCCTGCACCGGCTCGCCGTCCAGGATCGCTTTCGTCCCTGCGGCCAA
>DASQGA010000228.1:0-3677 GCA_035632855.1 Gaiellaceae bacterium
GGAACCGGCAAGACGTCGCTCGCCCGCATTCTGGCGAAGGCGCTGAACTGCGACCAGGGCCCCACGGTCGAGCCCGACGGCACGTGTAACTCGTGCCGCACGATCGCGTCCGGCACCTCGCTCGACGTGATCGAGATGGACGCGGCGAGCCAGCGGGGGATCGACGACATCCGCGAGATCCGGGACCGGGTCGTCCTCCAGCCGGTCGAGGGGCGTTACAAGGTCTACATCCTCGACGAGGCGCACCAGCTCACGGACGCCGCTTTCAACGCGCTCCTGAAACTGATCGAGGAGCCCCCGCCCCACCTCGTGTTCGTCTTCTGCACGACCGAGCTCGGGAAGATGCTCCCGACCGTCCGCTCGCGCTGCCAGACGTTCATGTTCTCGAGGCCACGCCTGCCGGAGCTGACGAAGCTCCTGCGCACCGTCGCGGACGGAGAGAAGATCGACGTCCCGGACGCGGCCCTCGCGCTCGTGGCGCGGAGCGCCCGCGGGAGCTTCCGGGACGCAGTCTCGACTCTCGACCAGCTTGCCGCCGCGACGGACGGGCAGATCACGGTTCAGGCAGTCCTGCAGCTGCTCGGCGCCGTCGAGGAGGAGGCCCTCTTCCGGATCTGCGACCTGATCGTCGACCGCGACACCGGCGGCCTCCTCACCTTCGTCGAGGAACTCGCCGACCAGGGTCAGGATCTCGCCCGCCTCGTCACCGACCTCCTCGAGCACCTCCGCCACCTCCTGCTCGTCCAACACATGGGCGAAGTACCGGAGTCGATCCCGGTCACGGACGAGACGCGCGAGCGGCTGCGGTCCCAGGCCAACCAGCTCGGCGAGCCCGACGTGGTCCGGCTCGTAGACCTCCTCGCCCTCGCAGTCGACGACGCTCGCCAGGGCGGCGACCCGCGCCTCCCACTCGAGCTCGCGCTCGTCAAGGTGACCCGGCCGGGAGCAGATCTCTCCCGCGAGTCGCTCTCCTACCGGCTGGAGCAGCTCGAGTCCCGCACTCGCGAGTCCCACCACCCCCCGGCCCAGGCTCCGGCACCGGCCGCGCCCTCGGACGAGGCCGAGTCGCCCGCCGCCCAGTCGGAGGCGACGCGCGCACCTGAGGAACCGGGCGACCGGCCCCCGCTCGAGCTGGAGCAGCTCCAGCAGCTCTGGCAGCAGGCAATCCTCCCGGCGGTCGCTGAGCGCTCCATCCCTGCCGGCTCGGTTCTGAACGAAGCCCGTCCAGTCGAGCTGGCCGGCGAGCGGCTCGTGCTCGAGTTTCCTCCCGCTGCGTCCTTTCACCGGAACCTGGCCGAGGAACCCAAGAACGCCACCCTCCTGGTGGACGCGATCCGGGAGGTGACCGGCCGCCGCCTCGAGCTCGCTTTCGTCGTCGGAGAGGGCAGTGGCGAGGAAGAAGCAAGCGAGCAAGAGCCTCAGACCGAGGAAGAGTTCATCGCCCTCTTCAAGGACCGCTTCGACGCACACGAAGTAGACGGAACCTGAGCCCACCGACGGGCGCACGAATTGCTGCTACGTTGGACACAGCGCGTTGGGCTCTAGCGTTGAAGCCGCCGAGGCTCCGTCTGTCACACCTGGCCCTGAGCGCAGCAGGAGTTCGTTCGGACTTCCTGCCCTGTGAGATAACAGAAGGAGATCACATGCACGGGACCATTCGCCGTTACGACGGTGTGGACCAGAATCGCACGCGCGAGCTGACCGACAAGGTCAACGAGACCCTCGTCCCGAAGCTGAGCAAGCTGCAGGGCTTCAAGGGCTACTACATGATCGAAGCCGACAACGGCGTCATCAGCTCACTCGGGCTCTTCGAGACTTCCGAGCAGGCCGACGAGTCGACAAAGCTCGCCAACCGCTGGATTCGCGACGAGAGGCTCGAGACGGCGTTCCCGAACCCGCCCAAGATCACGAGCGGCAGGGTCATGACGCACAAGAACGGCGTCACCGTCTAGTTCAGCCCGCCGAAACGCATTCGTCGGGGGGGCCCGCATTCCGGGGCCCTCCCTTCGCGGTGCTCTGTTCCACGCCGACCTTCACAATGCTCGCCAATGGCCATGGCATCTCCCGCGATCGACCTGCGAGCCGCCGAGGGGTTGCTGCGTGAGTTGGAGGCGGCCGACGAGTTCTCGGGCGTCGTTGGGATCAAGCAGGGGGATCGGGACCTTCTTCTGAATGCATACGGCTACGCCAGCCGCGCCTGGAACGTTCGGACGACCATCGAAACCCGTTTCGATACGGCGTCGATTACAAAGCTGTTCACGGCCGTGGCGACGCTTCAGCTCGTCGAGCAGGGAGCGTTCGAGCTGGACACGTCGGTGACCGAATATCTGGCCCTCGACGGAACCGCGATCTCGCCGGCGGTCACGCCTTACCACCTGCTGACTCACACCTCCGGCATCGGGGACGACGCCGATGAGGAGGCCGGTGAACGTTACGAAGGTCTCTTCCGGGAGCGGCCCAACTACTCCGTCATCGAGACGAAGGACTTCCTCCCCCAGTTCACCGCCAAGCCACCCAACTTCGCGCCGGGCGAGGGTTGCCGTTACTGCAACGTCGGCTATGTGCTGCTCGGGCTCATGATCGAGAGGGCGAGCGGATCGCCATACCGCTCGTACGTCAACGAGCACGTCTTCGCGCGGGCCGGGATGAGCCGATCCGGGTTCTTCCGTATGGACGAAGTCGCACCAGATGTCGCCGAGGGTGTCGAACCCATCGGGCATCCAGACGGTCGGGTCGTCGGCTGGCGTCGCAACATCTATGCCTATCCGCCGATCGGCGGACCAGATGGCGGTGCTCATGTCACCGTTGGCGATCTCCTGCGCTTCCACCAGGCGGTCACGGACGGACGTCTCCTCGGTCCCGATCTGACCGCCGAGCTCCTCTCGCCGAAGGTGCGGCACAGCGCAAGCGGTGCGGGTAGCCACCTGATGGGCTTCGGGTTCGAGTTCGAGACCGACGCCGATGGCGTCGTCCGGTTCTACTGGAAGGAAGGTGTGAACGTCGGAGTCAGCGGCATCCTCACGCACTATCCGGCGCAGAACGTCACCGCGGTCGTGCTGGCCACGGCCGAGGATGCGGCCTGGAGGCCGATCCAGGCCATCGACGAAGCAGTCTCGCCGCTGGGTGAGCCGATCTCAGCGGATCTGACCTGACCTGGCGTAACCTGGCGTGAGCAAACAAGCCGTTGGGGAGGCGCTCATGAAGATGGACATGAACAAGATGCTGCAGCAGGTGCAGCAGATGCAGGCGGAGATGGCCAAGGCACAGGAGGAGCTCGCCAAGGAGACGGTGGAGGCCTCGGTCGGAGGCGGGATGGTCACGGTCAAGGCGACCGGCGGCGGCGAGATCGTGGAGGTGAAGATCGCCAAGGACGCGATCGACCCGGACGACCCCGAGTCGCTCGAGGATCTCGTCGTCGCCGGCGTCAACGAGGCGCTCCGAAGCGCCCAGGACCTAATGCAGTCGAAGCTCGGCGGCGCGATGGGCGGGCTCGGCGGACTGGGGCTTCCGGGCCTCTAGTAAGGAGGGCTCGGCGAAACGTAGCGCTGTGCCGTCGGGCGACGTTCCACCAATCCCTCCTAGGGCACAATGGGCTGGTGTTCAGCCCGACCGTCGACAACCTGATTGCCCAACTCTCGCGCCTGCCTGGAATCGGGACGCGGACTGCGCAGCGCCTC
>DASQGA010000229.1:0-2924 GCA_035632855.1 Gaiellaceae bacterium
ACCTTGCTTGCCATTACCTCTCCTCCGGGACCGTACCCGCTCGCGGGAGCACGAACGAGAAAGTCGAGCCCTCACCCGGTGCGCTGTCCACCCACAGCTCGCCGCCCAGCTGCCTGATGATCTCGCGGCTGATCCCCAGCCCGAGCCCCGTGCCCTGCGGGCGCTCGGTGAGCGTCTGGCCGCCCTGTCGGAACCTGTCGAAGATGACCACTTGGTCCTCGGGGTCGATGCCCGGCCCGTTGTCGCGAACGTCCACGCGAACCACTCCATCCTCGACCGCCAGCTCGACGGCGACGCGGCCGCGCTCCTCGTCACAGAACTTCGCCGCGTTCGAGAGCAGGTTGAGCAGCACCTGCTTCACGCGGTCGCGGTCGGTGGGGACGGATGGCACCTCCTCGGGCAACCTCACCTGCAGCTCGGCCTGCCTCGCCGCGAGCAGGTGAGCAGCTGCCGTGGCCGACTCCTCGATCACCTCCGCGAGGTCCACGGCGGCGATGTCCCATTCCGAGCGCCCCGATTCGATCTTCGCGAGGTCCAGCACCTGGTTGATGAGCCGGCTGAGGCGCTCGATCTCCTCGACGACGATACCCAGGAAGCGCTCCCGTTCCGCCAGCGGGAGCTCCGGATTGTCGAGCAGGATCTCCGCGAATGCACGCATCGAGGTCAGCGGGGTGCGCAACTCGTGCGTCACCGTGGACACGAAGTCGTCCTTGAGGCGGTCGAGCTCGCGCAGCCGCCGGTTCGCGCCGCGCAGCTCCGAGGTCGCCGCCTCGAGCTCCTGCGACTTGCGTTCGAGCTCGCGGCTGTAGGCGATCAACTGCGAGGTCTCGTCGAGGATGTCCATCACCTCGTCGATTCCGAGCGGCTCCTCGTCCACCACCGAGGCGATCATCACGCGCGCGGACGCCGTGCCGATGGAGCCCGCCACCAGGGTCTCCACATGGTGGACGAGCTCGGCGTCCGCTTCCCTCCACTCGGTGATCCGCCGTCCCCGCTCGTCGGCGTAGCGGGTGAGTGCATCGCGCGCGCGGTCGGGTCCGAGGAAACGAGCGAGCATGGACTCGAGCGCCTCGACCGAGGCGGTGCCGCGCCAGAAGCGCCCGCCCTCGCCCGGCTCACGGATGACGTCGACGAACAACACCGCCTGGCCGTGCTCGGCCGCGCTGGGCCGCGTGAACAGCGACACCCCGACGTACAGGCCGACGTTCGCCAGCATCGTCCAGAACATGGCATGCGAGACGGAGTCGAAACCGGCCAGCCCGAAGAGCTGCTCGGGCCTGAGCAGCTCGATGCCGAGCGGCCCCTCCTCGAGGAAGCTCTGCGGGAGCCAGTCGGAGCGCGAGAACGAAGGCAGGAGGAGCGTGTAGGCCCAGAGCAGGGAGCCGGCCGCCAAACCGGCGAGGGCTCCGTTGCGGTTCCCACCCTTCCAGTAGATGCCGCCGAGCAGGGCCGGCCCGAACTGCGCGACGGCCGCGAAGGAGACCAGGCCGATGGAGACCAGGGCAGTGGCCTCGCCGGCGGCTCGGAAGTAGACGAAGCCGAGCAGCAGCACGGCGACGATGGTGGTGCGCCGGACCCCGAGGACCAGCCGCCTCAGGTCCCTCCCCTCCGTCAGGCTCGCACGCGCGCGCAGGAGCACCGGCATGATCAGGTTGTTCGAGACCATCGTGCTGAGCGCGATCGTCTCGACGATCACCATGCCGGTGGCGGCCGACACGCCGCCCAGGTAGGCGAAGAGGGCGAGCGCCTGCTGGCCCTCCGCCATCGGCAGGGCGAGCACGAAGGTGTCGGGGCTCACCTCACTCCCATCGAAGCGCACCAGCCCACCGAGCGCGATCGGCAGCACGAACAGGTTGATCACGAGCAGGTAGAGCGGAAACAGCCACATCGCCTTGTTGAGGTGGCGTTCGTCCACGTTCTCCACGACCGCGACGTGGAACTGGCGCGGCAGCAGCACGATCGCGAGCATCGACAGGATCGTCAGCCACAGCAGGCTGCCGTATCCCGTCTCGGGACCGCCCAGGGTGAACAGCTCGTCCGCCTCGGGCAGCGCGCCCGCCTGCCCGAACAGGTCGCCGAACCCGCCGAACATGCCGAAGGTGACGAACAGGCCCACGCAGAGAAAGGCCACGAGCTTCACCACCGACTCGAACGCGATCGCGGCGATCATGCCCTCGTGGCGCTCACTCGCGTCGAGCTTGCGCGCGCCAAAGAGGATGGTGAACGCTGCCAGCACGAGCGCCACGTACAGGCCGGTGTCGGCGAACAGGGAGCCCGGATCGAGCTCGGTGGAGGAGACGATGTCGGGGTACTCGGGCAGGATGCTGAAGGTGTTCGAGATCGCCTTCAGCTGCAGCGAGATGTAGGGCACGATGCCGATCACAGCGATGACCGTCACCAGCCCTCCGAGCAGCGTGCTCTTCCCGTAGCGGGAGGCGATGAAGTCCGCGATCGTGGTGGTGCGGTTCGCCTTGCTGATGCGGATGATCTTGCGCAGCACGACCCACCCGAGGGCGAACATGAGCGTCGGACCCAGGTAGATCGGCAGGAAGCCGACTCCCGCGTCCGCGGCCCGCCCCACGCTGCCGTAGAAGGTCCATGAGGTCGCATAGACGGCGAGCGACAGGGCGTAGACGGACGGCCTCGCCACGATGCTGCGCCCGGCGTCCGCGCGCTTGTCGCCGTAGTAGGCGATCGCGAACAGCAGCCCGAGGTACGCGAACGAGACGACGAGGATGACGGGGGTGCTCAGCATCCTCGTCCCCTCAGCCGCCGCTGCTCAGCCCGACTTGCGCAGGACAAGCGCCATCAGCCCGATCAGCAGCCCCCAGCTCGCGAACAGGTACGCGTAAAGCACAGGGACGCCGAGCACGGTGCCCTCCGTGCTGAAGAGGGAGAGGAGCGGATAGTTGAAGAGCAGGAAG
>DASQGA010000230.1:0-4568 GCA_035632855.1 Gaiellaceae bacterium
CCGAAGCCGGGCGCGTAGGTCTTCACGACCTGCCGGGTCTGCGGGTTCAGCGTCTCGGCCAGCACGACCTTCGTCCTCCCGGTGACGTGCTTGGCCACGTAGCAGGCGTCGGCCGCCACCGTGGTGCCGTCGTAGCCGGAAGCGTTGGAGACGTCCATGCCAGTCAGTTCGCAGATCACCGTCTGGTACTCGAAGATGGCCTGCAGGACGCCCTGGCTCATCTCCGGCTGATAGGGCGTGTAAGCCGTCAGAAACTCGCCGCGGGCGAGCACCGCATCGACCACAGCAGGGACGTAGTGGTCGTACATGCCGGCCCCGAGGAACGAGAGCTCCTGCGAGACGGAGACGTTCTTCGCCGCAAGAGCTGAGAGGTGCTCCACGAGCTCCTGCTCCGAAAGCGCCGGCTCCAGGCCGAGCGGCCGCTCGAGGCGGAGGCTCTTCGGGATGTCCCGAAAGAGCTCGTCCACCGACGAGACCCCGATCGCCTCGAGCATCGCCTCGCGGTCGGCGTCCGTGAGCGAGAGGTAGCTCACCAGATGGTTGGTCGATAATTGGCGTACCCGCGGGGACGGTCGAGACCAAGCCAGGGTGCGCCATCGGCCGTGGGCAAGGCTAGAAGCCTTGACAAGGGCGAGGGTGCGTTCTGGCGCAGTGTCTGGGCCGGCATCCGAGGGTGCGGTAGTTGTCGATCAACCATCTCTACTCTGAGAGGAGTTCCTTGTAGGCGGCGAGGTCGAGAAGCCCATCGACCTCCGCTGGATCGGAGAGCCGCACCTTGATGAGCCAGCCCTCTCCGTACGGGTCTTCGTTGATCTTCTCGGGCTCGTCTACGACTGCCTGGTTCACCTCGGCCACCTCGCCCGAGAGCGGCGAGACGAGGTCTGAGACAGCCTTCACCGACTCGACCTCTCCATAGCTCTCGTCCTTGGCGACCGAACCCCCCTGCTCCGGCGGCTCGAAGTGTACGATCTCGCCGAGTGCGTCCTGGGCATACCAGGTGATCCCGATGGTCGCCGTGTCGCCATCGACCCTCGCCCAGTCGTGCTCGTGGTGGTACTTGAGCTCTTCCGGATAGCTCTCTTCCGCTGCCACCCTTACGTCCCCTCTCGCTTGTAGATCGGCTTCTTCACGATATGCCCCTTCCGCGGTCGCCCGCGGAGGTCGACGCTGATCGTCGTTCCAGGCTCCGCAGATCCAGTCGGCACGTAGGCGAGCCCGATCCCGATGCCGAGCATCGGCGAGAGGGAGCCCGACGTCACCTGGCCGGATGGGTCGCTGACCGCCATTCCCTGCCGCGGGATGCCCTTCTCGTCCAGTACGAAAGCGACCAGGCGCTCGGTCGTGCCCTCTTCCTTCTGACGCCTGAGCACGTCGACGCCGGTGAACTCCTTGTCGAGCGCGCACGCCCAGCCGAGGCCCGCCTCGATCGGCGTCCGCTCCCGCGAGATGTCGTTTCCGTGCAGCGGGTAACAGGCCTCGAGGCGGAGGGTGTCCCGGGAGCCGAGACCACACGGGACGACTCCGCGCGCGAGGATCGCATCCCAGAGCCGGGCGGCATCGTCGGGGTCGCAGCCAAGCTCGCAGCCGCGCTCCCCTGTGTAACCGGTTCCGGCGACCAGGCATCGGACGCCCAGGACGTCGTCCTCCCGGAAGGTGAACGGCTCGAGGGCAATGCCGAGCCGCTCGAGCGCCTCAGGCCCTTGGACGGCGAGGAGGACATAGCGGTCCGAGACGTCGGTCGTGTCTGGGAGCGCCGCGTGGTCCGGCTCGACATTCGATGCGTTCACGACGAGCAGGTAGTCGTCGTGGCCCCGCCTGTAGGCGATGAGGTCGTCCGTGATCCCGCCCCGGTCGTTGGTCAGGAGCGTGTACTGAGCCTGCCCGTCGCCGATCCGGTCGAGATCGTTCGAGAGCCGTTCCTGGAGGTAGTCGTTCGCCCCGGCGCCCGAGAGCTCGAGCTGGCCCATGTGCGAGACGTCGAAGACACCCGCGGATGTCCGGACCGCGCGGTGCTCCTCCTGGATGCCCGTGTACTGCACCGGCATCTCCCAGCCTGCGAAGTCGACGATGCGCGCGCCGAGCGCCGCGTGGCGCTCGTAGAGGGGCGTTCGACGTGCCGTCTGCACCGCGGCGGATCCTAGATGGTTACAGCCGAGGCGCGCTGCCGGGCGGGAGGGCGGATCAGATCGGCTGGAAGCGCGCGGTGAAGTGCCTGAGGACCGGAGCCTCCGCGACGATCTCGAGCCCCCGGATCGAACCGGCCTTCGCGACCACTGCCTCGGCGGCATCCGCCGCCTGCTCGAGCTGGCGCGAGGTGTAGACGCGCCTGGGCACCGCGAGCCGAACCAGCTCGAGCGGTGGCCGGCGGTTCTCGCCGGTCAGTGGATCCCGCCCGGCCATCACGGAGCCGATCTCGACCCCACGTACGCCGCCCTCGAGGTAGAGAGCGCAGGAGAGGGCCTGCGCCGGGAACTGCTCGACCGGAATGGCCGGAAGCATCGGAGAGGCGTCCAGGTACACAGCGTGCCCGCCGAACGGCTGCAGGACGCTCGCGCCGGCCTCGAGAAGCACATGGCCGAGATAGGCAACCTGGCCGATCCGGTGCCGGAGGTACTCCTCGTCCAGCACTTCTCGCAGGCCGACAGCGATCACCTCGAGATCCCGTCCTGCCAGGCCTCCGTAGGTTGGAAATCCCTCGAACACGATGCCGCGGGCCTGGAGGCGGTGGAAGAACTCCTCGTCGTCGCGAATCGCGACGAATCCGCCGATGTTCGCGATCGCGTCCTTCTTAGCACTCATGAGCACCGCGTCTGCCTCCGCCAGGCTCCTGAGCACGATCTCGGGCAGCGGCAGGTCTGCGAATCCTGGCTCCCGCTCCCGGATGAACCAGGCGTTCTCCGCAAAGCGGGCGATGTCGAGCACGAGCTTCTTCCCATGCTTTCGAGCCAGCCCTGCGGTGGCCGCGATGTTCTCCAGCGAGACAGGCTGACCGCCGCCCGCATTGTTCGTGAGCGTCAGCATGACGATCGAGACGCGCTTCCCGTCCTCGCCCTCGAGCAACCGGGCGAGCGCGTCGACGTCGAGGTTTCCCTTGAACGGGTCATCCCCGCCGGAGTCGAGGGCCGCTGGGACGGGAAGGTCGAGCGCGACACCCTCCCGCAGCTCGATATGGGCGCGCGTCGTGTCGAAGTGCGCGTTCGACGGCACAATCTCACCGGGGTCGATGACGGCGCCGAAGAAGACGCTTTCGGCTCCACGCCCCTGGTGGGTCGGCACGACGTAGGGGAAACCGAGCACCTCCTGGACGGCGTCACGGAAACGGGCGAAACTGCGCGAGCCGGCATAGGACTCGTCGCCCCGCATGAGCGCCGACCACTGATCCTGGCTCATGGCACCCGTGCCGGAGTCGGTCAGGAGGTCGAGCTCGACGTCGGAGGCCGCGAGCTGGAACGGGTTCCACCCGGCCGCCTCGAGCGCCTCTTGGCGCTCCTGCCGGGTCGTCGCGCGGACAGGCTCGACCATCTTGATCCGGAAGGGCTCGCGCGGCGGGCGCACCCCGGCGTTCTATCCGCCCTGCGCCCGCCGTGCGGCGCGACGAGATCCGCTGCTAGCGCAGGAAGGGTGGGACGTCGAGCGTGTCGGCGGGCACCTGGAAGCCCTCACTCGGCTCCCGCTCCCGGCCGCCGTTCGGCTCGGCAGTCCTCGGCTCCCGGTCACGTCGCTCGCGGCGAAGCTTCGCGTCGAAGCCTGTCGCGATGACGGTCACGCGAATCTTGCCGGCCAGGTTCTCGTCGATGACGGCGCCGAAAATCACGTTGGCGTTCTGGTCGGCGGCGCCGGTCACGACCTCCGCCGCCTCGTTCACCTCGAAGAGCCCCACGTCAGAGCCTCCGCTGATGTTGAGCAGGATTCCAGTCGCGCCCTCGACCGATGCCTCGAGGAGCGGAGACGAGACGGCTGCCCGCGCTGCCTCGGCGGCCCGGTTCTCGCCCTCAGCCTCTCCAATGCCCATGAGTGCGGACCCGGCATCGCTCATGACCGTGCGCACGTCTGCAAAGTCGAGGTTGACGAGGCCGGGGATGGTGATCAGGTCGGTGATTCCCTGAACGCCCTGGCGCAGCACATCGTCTGCGATCCGGAACGCTTCCATGACCGGTGTCTGTTTCCCAACTACCTGCAGGAGGCGATCGTTCGGAATGATGATCAGGGTGTCGACCTTGTCCCTGAGCTCGGTGATTCCCCGCTGCGCCTGCTCCGCGCGCTTGCGCCCTTCGAAGTCGAACGGGCGCGTGACCACGCCGACTGTCAGGGCCCCGAGCTCGCGCGCAGTCTCCGCGATGATCGGCGCGCCGCCCGTGCCAGTGCCCCCACCCTCGCCGGCGGTGACGAAGACCATGTCAGCGCCTTTCAGTGCCTCCTTGATCTCGTCACGGCTCTCGATGGCAGCCGCCTCGCCCACTTCCGGATTGGCGCCTGCGCCCAGCCCGCGCGTCGCCTGAGCCCCGATATGAGCTTCACGTCGGCATCGCAGCCGAGTAGCGCCTGTGCGTCCGTGTTCACGGCGATGA
>DASQGA010000231.1:0-11100 GCA_035632855.1 Gaiellaceae bacterium
CGGCGGCCGGCCGGATGCCCTCTGCTTCGAGCAGCTCGCGAAGCGACCTACGCGCGCGGAACAGGAGGGTTTCGACAGCTGCGTGCGACAGATCCATTCGGTTCGCGATCTCCACATAGGAGAGTCCTTCGATCTCACGGAGGAAGAGAACCTGCTGGTGCGCGGGCCGCAGCGAGCCGATAACGTCCCGCAGCTCGTCGAGGTGCGGACGCTCTTCGTCGGCCATCGACTCCGCGACCTCGTGCTCCAGCTCGACCTCGCACGGCCGGCGCGACAGGGTCCGGTACCGCCGTCGCGTGGCGTTCTTAGCGATGCCGAAGAGCCAGGCGCGTGGCTTCTCGGGCGCATGGCCGCGTCTCAGAGCCCGGTAAGCATCGAGGAACGCGCTCTGGGTGACCTCCTCCGCATCGGCTCGGTTCCCGACGTCGCGAAGGACGAAGCGGTACACCTCGGGAAGGTGTCGCCTGTAGAGCCGCTCGAACGAGCGGTCGCCGGGACGCCGCCGCAGAGTCTCGACCCGGGGGGTCATGGGTGTTGTGTGCCCGAAAACCAAAATTTCTCACCTTTCCCGCACAAGTTTCCACCGCTCGCCGGGCTCTAGAGGAGAAGGACCCGGGTTCACGTGGACGACGGCGGGGGGGAAAGAACCGGCCGAAGCCACGTTTCCCCGGGTCCAGTCGCCATGTTGTCATGGAAGGAACCCGCCAAGCAGACCCCGCTCCGCCTCGAGAGACAGGGAGCGCGGCACCTGTTCGAGATCCAGGTCTCGGACGCACGTCTCCAGCGGAGCCTGCTCGCATTCCTCGGGCGGACGTCGTACGCCGTCGAGGCTCGCGGTGACGGAATCCTCGTGATCGATCCTCCGGGCGCACTCGACTCAGAGGTCGCGCGAGCCGAGCTCGGGGTCCATCTGCGCGCGTGGGAACGGCAAACGCCCGGGGAAACGGCCCGCCTCGTCGGCAGGTTCTAAGCGCTATTAGGAGGGTTTGGCGAAACGAGCGCTGGCCGTCGGGCCGCGCTGCTCGCCCCGAGGCGGCGTCCTCAGTCGCACCGATAGCGCTGCTATCGGCACTCCCTGCGTCCTTGCCTCGGAACGACCATCGCACCCCGACGACGAGCGGCGTTCCACCAATCCCTCCTAGAGAACGACCTCCTCGGCAAACCCGGTGCCGTCTGCGAGACGTTCTGGACGGTAAGGGGTGAGATCGAGCTCGGAATGGCCGTTCAGAAGCTCTTCGGCGACGGCTCGACCGACCGCCGGGGACTGCATGAACCCGTGCCCGGAGAAGCCGCAGGCGGCGTAGACGCCCTCTCCGATCCAGCCGATGACCGGATGCGCGTCGGGCGTCATGTCGTACAGGCCGGCCCACGCCCTCGCGACCTCGACGTCGCCAGCCGCCGGAAACCGGGCCCGAAGGCGCTCGAGGCGGTCTCCGAGCACCGACTCGTCGACGGTTTCCTCCTCGCCCCAGCGCGGTCGCGCGTCGCCCATGGCGAGGACCAGCCGGTCTTCCCGCCGCCGGAAGTGGAAGCCAGTCTCGGTCTCCACGGTCATGGGCAGCGTCTCCGGAAGCCCCGGCACCGGACCCGTCTCGATGAGTTGACGGCGGAGCGGCCTGATCGGCACCTCGGCGCCGAGCCGCTTCGCCGCCTCTCCCGACTGTGGCCCGCACGCAACGACGGCGACGTCGGCCTCGATCTCGTCCAGAGAGGTTCGCTCGAGCAGGTCGACGCCCAGCTCGACCGCACGCCTGACGAGCTCCCGAGCGACGGCTGGTGGATCGGCGACGCCGTCCTCGGCGCAGAAAACGCCACCGACGACATCGTCGACGGTCACGCCCGGCGCAACCTCCGCGATCGCATCGGGATCGAGGCGCTCCACCGGAACCCCCAGTCCGACCTGCACTTGACGGCGCGTTTCCAGCTCCGCGAGGCCGGCCTCGGTCGTCGCGAGAAACATGTACCCGACCTGGTCGAAGAAGGGCGACCCGAGCTCCTCGAAGAAGCGAATGCTCTCCTGGGCCAGCCGGACCTCCGCCGCCGTCGAGAACTGCTGTCGGACACCTCCCATCGCCTTGCTCGTCGCGCCGGAGCCGACCGTGTCTCGATCCACGAGAACGACGTCGTCGGCTCCCGCAAGCGCGAGGTGGTAGGCGATCGAGGCGCCGATCGCGCCCGCACCGCCGATGACGATTCTGGGCATCAGAGACCTTCGCTGTCGAGGAACTCGTCGAGGTCGCGCCGCTCCGCGGGAGTGAGGCGGCGAAGCGGTGCGCGGACGTCCTCTGCGAGGGGAACCCCTCGGCGCGCGAGTGTTCGCTTGAGCGCCGCGTGGAACGGCAGAGCCTGCAGCCGGCTTCGGATGGCCGCCACCCGCTCCCCGGTCGACCGATCCGGTTTGCGAACGAGCTCGCCGACGAGGTCGGGAAAGGCGCTCGCGAGGCCCGAGACGGCTCCGGCGGCGCCCCGCCCCAGTCCCTCCACGATCAGGGACTCAGGGCCCACGAAGACGTCGAGGCCCTCGAGCAGGTACGGCGAGAAGCGGTCGAAGGGGGCATCCGAGACCTTGAGGCCGGCCAGATTGGACGCCTCCTCCCGCAACTTCTCGACGACGTCGATCGGGACGGCGTAGCCGCTCCGAGCGGCGAACTCGTAGAGATAGAACGGAAGCGGCGCGCACGCCTGCGCCGCGGCGCTGAAGTGCTCGAGCAGAGCCCGCCCGTCGAGGGCGTAGTACGGAGGGCCGATCACGGCGACGGCCGCTGCCCCCGCTTCCGCGGCGTGCCGCGCGAGCGCGACGGTGTCGCGCGTGGTCTGCGCGCCGCAGTGCACGGCGACGTCGAGTCGATCACCGGCCACTGCCACGAAGAGCTCGGCAGTGCGCCGGCGCTCGTCCGGGGCGAGCAGGATTCCCTCGCCGGTCGTGCCGAGCGCCAGGATGCCATCGAGCCCCGCGGCGGCCAGGAACTCGACGTACGCGCCGAAGGGAGCTTCGTCGAGCGCCTCTCCCCCCTCCCGGAGCGGCGTCACGGCAGCGGCGAGCGCACCCTTGAGCACGACGTGGACTCTAAGCTGCCGCCGATGAGCGCGCTCCGGATCGAGCGGCAGGGGCACGTCCTCCGCATCACGCTCGCGCGTCCCGAGCGCCGAAATGCGTTCGACGCTCCCCTGATCGCAGAGCTGACGGCGGCCTTCGCCGACGTCGGAGGCGCACGCGCTGTCCGGCTCGAGGGCGAGGGGCCGAGCTTCTGTGCCGGGGCCGACGTGGACTGGCAGCGCGCTGCGATCGAACTCGACTACGACGAGAACGTCCAGGATGCGATGCGCCTCCACGCCATGCTCGAGGCGATCGACTCCTGTCCCGCTCCCGTCGTGGCGCGGGTTCAGGGCCATGCGCTCGGCGGCGGGTCGGGCCTGCTGGCCTGCGTCGACGTGGCGATCGCGGCGGAGGACGCCGTCTTCGCGTTCTCCGAAGTACGGCTCGGGATCGTGCCCGCGGTCATCTCGCCCTTCGTCTTGCCCCGGATCGGTCCCGGCGCGGCGCGGCGCTACTTCCTGACCGGAGAGCGATTCGACGCCGCCACGGCACTTCGCATCGGGCTCGTCCATGAGGTCGCGGCCGACCTCGACGGAGCTGTCGACTGCGTGGTCGGTAAGCTCCTCGAGGCAGGCCCGGTCGCGGTTCGCGAGGCAAAGCGCCTTGTCCGCGAGCAGCCCGGCGCCCCCGAGGTCGCACACTGGGCTGCCGAGCGGCGCACGAGCTCGGAGGGCCAAGACGGGCTTCGGGCCTTCCTCGAGAAGCGGGCGCCCGGGTGGAAGTCCGAAAGCTCCTAGTCGCGAATCGCGGCGAGATCGCCGCGCGCATCTTTCGAACCTGCGACCGGCTCGGCATCGAGACGGTGGCGGTCGCCGCTCCCGATGACGCCGGTGCTCTCCATACGCGCCTCGGCGGAGAGGTACGCGAGATCGAGAGCTACCTCGACCCCGATGAGCATCTCCGGGCCGCGCGCGAGAGCGGCGCCGACGCAATTCATCCGGGCTACGGTTTCCTGGCCGAGAGCGCGGGCTTCGCCGCAGTGGTGGAGGCGGGAGGGCTCACCTGGGTGGGGCCGCCCCAGGAGGTCCTCCGGGCCGCCGGCGACAAGCTGGAGGCGAAGCGGCTGGCCGTCCAGGCCGGTGTCCCCACCCTCCCCTCCGGCGCGGCCGAGGAGGTCGGGTTTCCACTCCTCGTCAAGGCCGCAGCGGGTGGAGGCGGGCGCGGGATGCGCATCGTGCACACCGCGGACGAGCTCGACGAGGCGCTCGTAGCCGCACGTCGCGAGGCGAAAGCGGGCTTCGCGGACGAGACGGTCTTCCTCGAGCGCTACCTCGAGCGCCCACGGCACGTCGAGGTGCAGCTCCTCGCCGACAAGCACGGCACGATCGTCCACCTGGGCGAGCGCGACTGTTCCGTCCAGCGGCGTCACCAGAAGGTGCTCGAGGAGTCTCCTGCACCCGAGCTCGACGTCGACGTCCGCGATGCGATGACCTCGGCGGCGGTCGAGCTGGCGCGAGAGCTCGGCTACGTCGGGGCCGGGACGGCCGAGTTCGTCGTCCAGGAAGAGGAGTTCTTCTTCCTCGAGCTGAATGCGCGGATCCAGGTGGAGCACCCGGTGACCGAGGCCGTGACCGGGGTCGATCTCGTGGAGCAGCAGCTCCGCGTCGCGGGCGGCGAGCAGCTCACGCTCGGCAACCCGGAGGTCACCGGGCACGCGGTCGAGGCGCGGCTCTACGCCGAGGACCCGCGTACCTTCCTCCCGCAAGCGGGGCGGGTCGAGCGGCTGCGCCTCCCGGGAGGCGTTCGGGTCGATACGGGGATCGAAGCGGGGGACGAGGTTCCGGTCGCGTACGACCCGATGATCGCCAAGCTCGTGGCGCATGCCGACACCCGCGAGGAGGCGCTCCGCCAACTCGCGGCCGCGCTCTCCGAAACGGCGGTCTCGGGCGTCACGACGAACCTGGCGTTTCTGCGGTGGCTCGTCTCGCACCCGGCCGTGCGCGCAGGGCGCATCACGACAGCTTTTCTCACCGAGCACCCGCCGCTCTCGACGCCCTTCGAAGTGCCGTCCGTGTGGGCGGGCGGGTGGCGGCTGAACCGGGCCCGAGCAGCCGCGAGCCCGCCTCCGAGGGTCGAGGACGCCTCTCGTTTCGCCGAGATCGTCCCAGGGGGTCAGCGAACCGTTGCCGCCCCCATGCCGGGAACCGTGATCAGTGTGCTCGTCGCGGAGGGCGCGCGGGTCGAGGCCCGGCAGCCGCTCCTCGTCCTCGAAGCGATGAAGATGGAGACGCCGCTGGTCTCGCCCAGCAACGGGGTGGTAAGCCGGGTGTACGTGGCCGAGGGCGACCGCGTCGCCGGCGGCGATGTCCTGATCGAGCTCGAGGGTTGAACCCATCGGCCTCTAGGAGGGTTTGACGAAACGAGGGCTATACGCTCGCCGCGTGGCTGGCGTAGTGACGGAAGCCGAAATCATCGGGCTGGAGTACGACTTCGCGAAGGTCGAGACGCACGGGCCGGACCGAAGTTCAAGTTGCGGGCCCCCTCAATACTTCTTAAGAACCGCGCTTCTCCTCGACGCCAAACTGGAAGGGCACCACGCGCAGATCGTTCGCCCAGTCGGGCTCGTCGCGGATCACATCCGCCATCACCTGCTGCGCATCTTCGGACGTAAGGAACGTGGACAAAGGCCCGTACCTACGGTGGACGAGACTCCAAAGGTCGGCGCTTGTCGTATGCGGCATATACCAGCATTGCGTTCCGAGCGTCCACCCGGTTTTCGCCGATCTCTATTTCGTCAAACCCTCTAGGAGGAATTGGCGGAACGTCGCTCGTCGTCGGGGTGGGATGGTCGTTCCGAGGCAAGGGACGCAGGGAGTGCCGATAGCAGCGCTATCGGTGCGACTCAGGACGCCGCCTCGGGCGAGCAGCGCGGCCCGGCCGCACAGCGTTCGGTTCGCCGAGCCCTGCTAGAGGCCTGGCTTCCAGACCATGTCGAGCACGATCAGGTACAGGAGCACCAGCTCGATCCTGGAGACGAGAAAGATCCGCTGGATCCGGGCTCGGACGGCTGGGGACTCCGGCCCCTCGGCGGCGAGCAGCTTCCCGATGCGGCCGGACTCGGGGCCGAGGAAAGCAGCGCCCGTCACGAAGGAGAGGCCGAACCCGATCAGGGCGAGAACGATCCACGTTTGTCCGAAGTCCCAGGGCCCGTCGATGGAAAGGATGACGCCGAGGACGAGCACGCTGAGCGACGACGGCAAGGCGATCCTTGTGCCGAACCACTCGGCTTCATGCGCGATCGCCGTCATGCGCGCAGGGTCGTCGGCGCGGTTGGCGCGAATGGCCAGAATCTGAACCGCAAGGCCGCCGCCGAGCCAGACGATCGCGGCGGCGATGTGGAAGAAGAGAAGCCACTCGTAGCGGTTCACGGCGGCCTATCAAAGCCGGTCGGTCGGACGGACGCAAGCAAGTTTAGTCACGAATCAGCGCGGAGCTCGACGACCCTTAACCCAGGAGATCGCGGAGCCCGAGCGCCAGATCCGTCCGCCCCTGCACTTTGATCTTCCCCGCCATGTAGGCGAGCGCCGGGCTCTGGGCCCCGCTCACGATCCGGAGCAGCACGTCCTCGGTGGTCTCGATGACGCAGTCCGCCTCGGCGTCGCTCTCCGTGACGCTCGCCTTCCCGTCTGCGAGCTCGAGGCGCCAGCTCCCGACCCCGCGGACGTCGAAACGGTACGAGACGTCTTTCCCGGCCGCCCGGGCCGGGTCGATCCTGTCCTCGAGCCCCTCGAAGAACTCTTGGGCGGAGCCGGGGGCACTCACAGGCTCGCCGCGACCGGTTCGAGGCGGCGCACGGAGGACGGAGGCAGGGCCAGCGCCAGGAGGAAGCCGAGCGCCGGCCCGGCGACCGTCGCGAGGAGCGCCGTCTCGAGGTCGATGGCGTCTGCGATCCCACCGAGGACGACCGCAGCCACGCCGCCGAGGCCGATCGCAAAGCCGATCGAGAGGCCCGACGCCATCCCGACCCGGCTCGGCATGTACTCCTGGCTCATGACGAGGCTGACGCCGAAGGTGCCGATCACGGCCGCACCCGAGAGGATCAGCGCCGCCTCTCCCGCGAGACCCCCCACGACGACGTATACGACGATGAGGGGCGCCGCGAGGACAAAGCTCCAGCGGAGCACGAGCCGGCGGCCGAAGCGGTCGGCCAGCTGTCCGCCGAAGATCGTCCCGACCGCGCCGGCGAGCAGGAAGAGCGACAGTAGGCGCGTCCCGTGCGCGGCTCCGTTCCCGAGCTCGACCTCCCAAAGCGGCACGAACGTGAACAGACCCATGTGGGCCACGCTCCGGAGCGCGATCACCGCCAGAAGGAGCGACAGCCCGCGCGGATTGTCCCCGGCGCCCGTGCTCGCGTCCCTCTGCACCCGGACCGGGACGAAGCGCCCCAGGTGGGCGCGGACGGCAACGAGGAGCACCGCAACGGCGAGACCGGGAAGCGCGAGCAGAAGGCCGCCGTTCAGCCCCAGCGCGAGCACGACGGTCGATGCGAGGAACGGCCCCAGCGCAAAGCCGAGGTTCCCGCCGACCGAGAAGAAGGCCATGCCGCTCGCGCGCCGGTCCCCGCTCACGTAACTCGCGAACTTTGATGCCTCAGGGTGGTATGCGGCTACGCCCAGCCCGGCGACGAGGACGGCGACGAGGACGAGGGGGTAGGAGGGCGCCACCGCGGCGAGGGCCATGCCGATTCCAGCCACGGCGGCTCCCACCGGCAGGAGCCAGTAGCCGCCTCTAGCGTCGGAGACGAGCCCGAAGAGCGGCTGCACGATCGACGAGCTGATCGTCGCCGCCAGGACGAGCGCGGCCGCCATCGCATAGGAGAGGTCGAACCGCTCGACCAGGAACGGCAGGAGGGCCGCGAGCGAGCCTTGCGCCAGGTCGGTGACGAGATGGCCCGTCGAGAGGGCCGTCATCCCTTTTCTGTCGACGCCGGATTTCACCCGGCGAGGATAGCCACGGCGAAACGGGTTCTCTAACGGGCGGGCGCGTGGAGCGCGATCAGCGCGTGGGCGAGTTGCCACTGGACGCTGACGATCTTCTGGCGGTTCTCCTCCAGAGCGGCGGACGAACCGCCGTCGCGAAGGCCCTCGCGCTCATGTAGAAGCCCCCCAAGAAGATCTTGGAGGGCCTCCACTGGGAGAGGATGCCCACCAGGGGAAGGGGTGGGCGGAGAGGGTAGTGCTGCGCTCATAGCGCAACCTCCGTATCGGCACGGCTGAGCGGCGCCTTTAGCCCCACTCTGGGGAAGGTACAGGGGGGTTCGGATAGCATCCGCCGGCCATGCTCGTGGAGACAGCGGAAGCGCCGCCGGAGGGGGTGCAGGCGGACGTTCTCGTCCTCCCTCTTTCCGATCCGGCCAGCCTTTCCGAGGCGGCTCGCGCTCTCGACGACCGGCTGGACGGGCGTCTCGCCAGACTCCTTGCCGACGGCGAGTGGAGCGGCAAGCGCGGCCGGGTGTCGCTGACGCACTCGGAGGGCGCGCTCGGAGCTCCCCGCGTCCTGGCCACAGGTCTCGGCGAAGACGCCGACGCCGACGCTGTCACGACCGCCGCCGCCCGTGCGGCGCGCGCAGCTGCAGAGCTCGGCGCGAAGACCGTCGCGTGGCTCCTCGAGGACGCAAGCGATGCCCGCGCGGTCGTCGACGGCATGGCGCTCGGCCCCTACGACGCCGGACGCTGGAAGACGGGAGACGACCGGCCCGGAGCGATCGAGCGACTCGTCCTCTGCGGGCCCGGAGCCGCCGGCGCCGCCGAGGACGCGCGGCGGGCCGGTGTCGTGGCCGGCTGGGCCAACCGTTGCCGGGACCTGGTGAACGCTCCGCCCAACGAGGTCACGCCGACGGCACTCGCAGCCTTTGCCGAGGAGCTCGCGAGCCGGTTTCCGACCCTGAGCGTGGAGGTGCTAGGGCCGGATGAGATCGAGGCCGCCGGAATGAACGCCTTCATGGCGGTTGCACGCGGGAGCCATGAGCCGCCGCGGCTCGTCACGCTCCGCTACGAGCCTCCCCAGGCGACAGACCAGCACTTCGTGCTCGGGCTCGTAGGCAAGGGGCTCACGTTCGACTCGGGCGGCTACGACCTGAAGCCGCCGGGGAAGATGGAGGATCTCAAGTCAGACATGGGCGGAGCGGGCGCTGTACTGGCAGGGCTCGGGGCGATCGCCGAGCTCGAGCTGCCTCTCCGCGTGCTCGCGGTCGTCGCCTCCTGCGAGAACATGATCAGCGGCCACGCCTACCGCCCCGGCGACATCCTCACGGCCTCAAACGGCAAGACGATCGAGGTGACGAACACGGATGCGGAAGGACGGCTCGTCCTCGCGGACGCCCTCTGGCACGCGAGGGCATCTGGTGCCACGCACCTCCTCGATTTTGCGACGCTGACCGGCGGCGTCGTCATCGCGCTCGGGGACTTCTACGCGGGGCTCTTTGCGAACGACGCTGACTGGCTGGAGCAAGTGCGCCTGGCCGGCGAAGCGAGTGGAGACCATGCCTGGCCTCTCCCACTCCACGACTCCTATAAGCGTTACATCGAGTCCCCGTTCGCGGACCTGAAGAACTCGTCCACTCTTCGCCAGGGGACGCCTCTCTATGCGGCCAACTTCCTGGAGGAATTCGCCGGCGAGGGCCCCTGGGCGCACCTCGACATCGCCGGGACGGCTTACCTCGAGCGCGGACGGGACGACTACTACTCCTCCGTCGGCGCGACCGGGTTCGGCGTTCGACTGCTCAGCGAGCTCGCGCACCGGCTGGCGGCGTGAACTTCGACCTGTCGGAAGAGCACGAGCTCATCCGACGGACGGTTCGGGAGTTCGCGGCGGAGCGGATCGCCCCGGTCGCCGAGGAGCTCGACTGGGAGCACCGCTTCCCATATGAAATCGTCGCAGAGCTCGCGAAGCTCGGGCTCATGGGCGTTCCGGTTCCCGAGGAGTACGGCGGAGCCGGCGGCGACACGCTCTCGTATGCGATCGCGATCGAAGAGCTGACCAGAGTCGACTCCTCGGTCGCCATCACGGTGGCTGCGCACACCTCGCTCGGGACGATGCCGATCCTGCTCTTCGGGACCGAGGAGCAGAAGCGCGAGTGGGTTCCCGACCTTGCTGCGGGCAAGCGACTCGCCGCCTTCGGGCTCACCGAGCCTGGAGCCGGGTCCGACGCCGGCGCGACGAAGACTCGAGCCGAGCTCCGCGACGGGCAGTGGGTCGTGAACGGTTCGAAGATCTTCATCACGAACGCCGGCACGGACATCACGAGCTGCGTGTCGATCACGGCGCGCACCGGCGACGATGAGATCTCGAACCTGATCGTCCCGAACGGCACGCCCGGCTACGAAATCTCGGCGCCGATGCGGAAGATGGGCTGGCACGCCTCGGATACGCGCGAGCTCTCGTTTCAGGACTGCGCCGTGCCCGAAGGAAACCTGCTCGGGGAGCGGGGGGCAGGATTTCGCCAGTTCCTCGAGATCCTGGACGGCGGGCGCATCTCGGTGGCCGCGATGGGGGTCGGGCTCGCGCAGGGCGCCTACGACCTGGCCAGCGCCTATGCGAAGGAGCGCGAGCAGTTCGGGAAGCCGATCGCGGAGTTCCAGGCCGTCCGCTTCCGACTCGCCGACATGGCCACCGAGATCGAGGCGGGGCGCCAGCTCGTCTACAAGGCCGCGTGGGCCAAGGATCAGGGCGGTGCCTTCGCGACCGAGGCCGCGATGGCAAAGCTCTACACCGGCGAGCTCTCCAACCGCGTCGTCAACGCCGCCCTCGAGATCCACGGCGGCTACGGCTATACGGACGAGTATCCCATCTCACGCCTCTACCGAGACCAGAAGGTGCTGGAGATCGGCGAGGGCACGAACGACGTCCAGCGCATGGTCATCGCGAAGGCGCTGGGTCTGTAGAGGCGGGTCTTGACCCGCCCGCGATTCGGCGGGCTAAGGCTCCCGCAACGCCGCCCAGTCCGCGCGCTCGAGGGCGTAGATCCTGACGGGCCCCCCGTGCCTCGTGACGCTGTCGCGCTC
>DASQGA010000232.1:0-4958 GCA_035632855.1 Gaiellaceae bacterium
CGCTTCTTCATGGTCCGGTCACGCTTCACGATCTGCTCCTTTCCTCATTGACCGCTTCATGCGGTCGGTCTCGCGGAGCGTGCAGCCCGGCGGTAAAGCACCGACGAAGCACTGCCAAAGCGGAGGTAAAGGATCAGCTAAGGCCCCGCGTTGCCAGGGTCGGTTGTGCCTGCTGTCAGCTCGGTTTACGCTTATGGATCTCAGATGGAATTTCGAATCCTCGGGCCGCTCGAGGTCTGTTCGGAGGGGCGCGAGCTCTCCCTCGGTGGAGCCAAGCAGCGCGCGGTGCTCGCCGTCCTACTCATGCACCGGAATGAGGTCGTCTCCACCGATCGCCTGATCGACGAGCTCTGGAGCGACCGCCCGCCGGCGACGGCCGCCAAGGTCGTCCAGGTGTACGTCTCTCAGCTTCGCAAGGCGCTGAGAGGTCGGCACGCGCGGGACGAGGCCGACAGTATTCTCGTCACGCTTGCCCCCGGCTATGTGCTTCGGGTCGAGCCGGGGGAGCTCGACGCCGACCGCTTCGAGCAGCTCGTCGACGAGGGCAGGCGCGCGCTCGCGGCAGGGAGTCCTCGGCTGGCGGCCCATACGCTGCTGGAGGGCCTGGCGCTGTGGCGCGGGCCCGCGTTTGCCGACTTCGCCCACGAATCGTTCGCGCAAAACGAGATCGCGCGACTCGAGGAAGCCCGCGTGTCGGCGCTCGAGGAACGAATCGACGCCGACCTTGCGCTCGGTCGCCACGCCGAGCTCATTGGTGAGCTCGAGTCGCTCGTCGCAGCCTATCCGTTACGAGAGAGGCTTCGTGGACAGCTGATGCTTGCCCTCTATCGCTCGGGGAGACAAGTCGAGGCTCTCGACGCCTTCCGAGCAGCCCGCAGTGCGCTCGTCGACGAGCTCGGGCTCGAGCCGAGGCGAGAGCTGCGTGAGCTGCAGCAGGCGATTCTGCGACAGGACGCCGCGCTCGACCTGGCCGCTCGAGTCGAGCCCGCGCCCGAGCCGCCGCACGACCTCTTCGTCGGCCGCGGGCTGGAGCTGGAGGAGTTACGCGCAGGCCTGAACGACGCCTTTGCCCGTCGCGGTCGCCTCTTCCTGCTGGTCGGTGAGCCCGGGATCGGGAAGAGCCGCCTGGCCGATGAGCTGATCGCGGATGCGCGGGCGCGCGGCGCCAGCGTCGTCATCGGTCGCTGCTGGGAGGCCGGCGGGGCGCCCGCCTACTGGCCGTGGGTCCAGGCGCTGCGTCTGTACGTCGAGCAGAGCGATCCCGGAACCCTGCGGTCGGAGCTCGGGAGCGGCGCCCCGGACCTCGCGCAGATCGTCCCGGAGCTACGCGAGCTCTTCCCCGATCTGCCGCAGCCATCTTTGGAGGTCGAGGGGGCGCGCTTCCGGCTCTTCGATTCTGTTGGCCACTTCCTCAGGAACGCTGCGGCTTCCCGTCCGCTCGTGCTCGTGCTCGACGACCTTCACGTCGCCGACGAGCCGTCGCTGCTCCTGCTTCGGTTCGTCGCGGGAGGGATCGCCGGCAGCAGGATCCTCGTCGTCGGCACGTACCGCGACGTCGACCCGACCATGCGCGATCCGCTCGCGTCGACGCTCGCGGAGCTGGCGCGGGAGCAGGTCACGCGACGCATCGAGCTCGGTGGATTGACCGAAGAGGACATCTCGGAGTATGTCAAGCTCACTGCCGGCACGACCCCGTCCGCAGGGTTGAGCGCGGCGATCCATACAGAGACGGGAGGCAACGCGCTCTTCGTCGCCGAGGTCGTGCGCCTGCTCGCAGCGGATGGACATGTCTCCGACGTCGATGCCCGCGAGCTCTGGACACTCGGGATCCCGCAGGGCGTTCGCGAGGTGATCGGGAGGCGGCTGCGGCGCTTGTCCGAGGAGTGCGTGGTCGTGCTCACGCTCGCCTCCGTGCTCGGCCGCGAGTTCGCGCTCGATGCCTTGCAGCGGTTGACCGAGGTCCCCGCGGACGAACTGCTCGACTTGCTTGACGAGCCTGTCGCAGCTCGTGTGCTGACGTCGGTGCCAGGCGCGCGGGGACGCCTGCGGTTCGGGCATGCGCTGGTCCGCGAGACCCTTTACGAAGGGCTGACGACTCCCCGGCGGGTGCAGCTGCATCGACGCGCCGGCGAGGCGCTCGAGGCGCTCTACGCGCAGGATCAGGAACCTCATCTGGCCGAGCTTGCCCATCACTTCCTCGAGGCTGCCCCGGGCGGAGACCTCGACAAGGCTCTCGGGTACGCGCAACGCGCCGGCGATCGCGCGCTCGAACTTCTCGCGTACGAAGAGGCGGCGCGCCTGTACGAGCTGGCGCTGCAAGCGCTCGAGCTGCAGCAGCCGGTCGACCTGTCTGCGCGGTACGCGCTGCTGGTCGCGCGCGGGGACGCGCTCGCAAGGGGCGGGAGCACGCCCGAGGCCGAGCAGGCGTTCCTCGCCGCTGCCGATCTCGCAAGGGCGTCTCTGCTCCCCGAGCACCTGGCCCGTGCCGCGCTCGGCTACGGGGGCAGGTTCCCGTGGCTCCGCGCCGGAAGCGACCCCTGGCTTGTCCCGCTGCTCGAAGAAGCGCTCGAAGCTTTGGGCGAGACCGAGCCGGTGCTGAGAGTGAAACTGCTCGCACGCCTGGCGGGAGCCCTTCGCGACCAGCCCTCGCTCGAGCCGAGATCTTCGCTCAGCCGTCAAGCGGTCGAGATCGCGCGCGGCCTCGGTGACCCGGACACGCTCGGTTACGCGCTCGCAAGCCTCTTCACGGCAACCTGGGGACCCGAGCTGGGAGAGCCGGCGACGATCGCCGAGGAGGTCACCCGGCTGGCAGAGGAGACCGGAGAGGCGGAGCGAGCTCTCGATGCCTGCCGGCTGCGCTGGTGGGTGGCGCTGTCGCTCGGCGATGTTGCAGCCGTCGAACGGGCGGCGGATGACTACCGAGCGCTCGCGGAGCAGCTGAAGCAGCCCTCGCTGCAGTGGTACAACGTAGTAATGCGCTCGACCTTGGCCATCTTCCAGGGTGAGTTCGCCGAAGGGGAACGGATCGCAGAAGAGGCGTTGCAGCTCGGCCAGCAGGCACAGAGCCGGGACGCCGGTTTCTCGTACCGCATCGCGCTCTTTTCCCTACGCCGCGAGCAGGGCCGGCTGGAGGAGATCGAGGACATGGTCCGACAGACCGTCGACGAGTACGCCGGATATCGCTCGTTCCGCTGCCTCCTTGCACTTCTCGAGTGGGAGCTCGGGCATCGGGAGGAGACGCGAGGCATGTTCGACGAGCTGGCAGCCGATGATTTCGCTGCGCTTCCGCGCGATGCCGAGTGGCTCTTCTGTCTCTCCGTTCTCGCCGAGGTCGCTGCGTACCTACAGGACCGCGACCGTGCGGCGATTCTTCACCGCCAGCTCCTTCCCTACGCGCGGCTGAACGCGGTCGCCGCCGGCGAGGTCGCCATCGGCTCCGTGGCGCGTTACCTCGGACTGCTCGCCACGACGATGGGACACTGGAACGAGGCCGCGCAGCACTTCGAGGACGCACTCGAGATGAACGAGCGCATGGGCGCCCGCCCCTGGCTCGCCCACACCCAGCACGACTACGCGCGGACGCTGCTCGCCCGCGACGAGCCTGGCGACCGCGAACGCGCCCAGGAGCTCCTCCACCAGGCGCTCGCGACCTACCGCGAACTCGGCATCGAGCCATCCGCAGCGAAGGCTTCGGCGGTGCCGCGGACGCCCTAGTCGACGTCCTGGAACCCCGCATCGGTGACCGTCGAAAGCCTAGAGCGGGAGGTGGCGACAGCCGGCGATGCGGTTCGCGGAGCCGTGGTGCACGAAGCCGTGCGGATCATGGCTGCGGTAGCTCCAGACGAGATTCTGGTCTCGGAGACGGTCCCGGCCCTCGTCTCGGGTCTGGGTCTTCGCTTCGAGCCGCGCGGCGAGTTCGAGCTCAAGGGGTTCGGGGCGCGCAGCCTCTTCGCGTACGCGGACCGAGCGCCCGCGTGACTGCTCGAGAGACATTCCCGCACACTCGGGCAGCCGAGTTTTCATGCCCGTGTTTGGGGGGCTGGCACGAGCAAGCCTCGGCGGGCCTCCCCCGCCAGCGCATCGACCTCGCGGTTGTAGCGGGCGTCGTCGCTCGTGTCCTTCTTCGGTCGGTGGCCGGGCACGTGGCGCCAGGTGACGGCGAGGCAGCCCTCCAGTTCGAGGAGCCGCTCCCAGAGGTCACGATTGGCGAGAGGCTTGCCGCGTGAGGTGCGCCACTCGCGCTCCGCGGCGGCGTGCGCCCATCCGGTGCGGCCGTTGGAGCTCATTCCGCGGACGAGGTACCTCGAGTCGGAGAGGAGCTCGACCTCGCGGACGCCGGACGCGACGAGGTAGGCCAGCCCCTCGATCGCCGCGGTCAACTCGGCCGCCATATGGGTCGACGAGCCGGGAGTCGCGCCCGAGCCGGAGGCTACGGCGTGCTCGCTGACGAGGATCCAGGCCCACCCACCCACGGCGCCCGGGGCGGCGCAGCTGCCGTCCGTGTAGAGCCGGAGCGCGGTCATGCTCCGGCCCCCCTCCAGGAGACCTCGACCCGCTCGTCCACCGGCAGCCGCTGCTCCGGCGAAGAGCTCGCGTAGACCTGTTCCATCCACTTCCGGCGTAGCATCGTCTGGTCGTCCTCCGGTGGGTCGAGGCCGCGTTCGCCCGCGAACGATGTCACCCAACCGCGGTGGCGTGAACTACGGCTACCGGGACGTGTCGGCCGCGCTCTTCGGCTGAACCGCGGTCGACGCGCAGTGGCGGCGACGCTTCCGCTTGCGATCCGGCGACGCGGGCCGCGCGCTTCGCGCGGCCGCTCCCGCGGTATCTCCAGAGGCCGGGACCGGCCCCTGCACGTCGGGCCCGCGTGGACCGGAGGCGGCCGGCGTACTACCTGACGGCAAGGCGGCCCGCAGGGCCGCCACTTCACTTGAACTAGTGGCGATGTTCGCTCGCGC
>DASQGA010000233.1:0-9011 GCA_035632855.1 Gaiellaceae bacterium
AGGGCATCCACCTACGCGCGATGGCGCAGAAGGATCCGCTGGTCGAGTACCGGGGCGAGGGCCATGCGATGTTCGAGGAACTGGGGCGGGCGATCCGCGAGGAAGTCCTGCGCTACCTCTTCCATGTCGAGATCGAGGTCAACGAGGCTGAGAACTTGCAGCCGGCTGCCGGCCCGGACGGCGATCTGGTCTACGAGCACGAGCTCCTGGCAGGCGCGGATGCGATCTCCGCCGCCGGAGGCTCACCCGAGGAGGCCGCGCTGGCCGCCGTCTCGACTGCGCCCTCGATCGGGGCGACGAGCGTCGTCACGCAGCGCACCGCGAGCGAGTGGGACCGGGTGGGTCGAAATGACCCGTGCCCGTGCGGCTCGGGCAAGAAGTTCAAGCGCTGCCACGGAGCCTAGCCTGAGCTAGGAGGGATCGGCGAAACGCAGCAGTGCCGTCGGGCCGCGCTGCTCGCCCCGAGGCGGCGTCCTCAGTCGCACCGATAGCGCTGCTATCGGCACTCCCTGCGTCCTTGCCTTCGGAACGACCATCGCACCCCGACGACGAGCGACGTTCCACCGATCCCTCCTAGCTCAGAAAGGTCTGTGTCAGAAAGGCCAGCGTGGTGCGCGGGGCTCTGCGTCGGGAAGGCTCTTCCAGTCCTCGCGGACAGGCGCGAAGACGTCGACGACCACCGCTCCCTCGGGGCCGATCACCGCTTTGTGCGGCGTGTTGCTCGGGATCCGCCACGTCCCGCCCGGGCCGAGCGTCTGGCGTTCCGTGCCGATCGTGAACGTGATCGCGCCCGCGATCACCATGCCGAGCTGCTCGTTGTCGTGGCTGTGCTCCGGAAGAACGGCGTCGGGCTCGAGCTCGACGAGCCCCAGGGTCAGCCGCTCGCCATGCAGTACGCGGCCGGCGATTCCATCCCAGATCTGCGTGGGCGGCACCGACGCCATGTCGCCGAGCGCGTCCATCCCCACAGTGTAGGGGCGGCGCCTGCCCCGCCCGCGAACCTCCAGGGACGGTGCTCGGTACCATCAACCCCCATGGCTGAGCTTGCCGCCGTCGAGCGAGACCTCGAGGAGATCGGGACCCAGCTTGCCTGGGTCCGTGATTACCTTTGACCCCGATGCCGTTCGGGCGCATCTTGCCGAGCTCGAGGCGGCCATGGGTGAACCAGGTTTCTGGGACGACCAGGCGCGCGCAGCCAGGATCTCGTCCGAGCACGCGCGGCTGAACCGCCGGCTCGAGACCTACGAGCGGGTTACCGGCGAGGCCGCCGAGCTGCGGGAGCTCGCCGGGATCGCAACCGAGGACGGAGAGCTGACCGAGGTCGAGGAGGCCGTCGGAACGCTGAAGCGCGAGCTGGAGCGGCTCCAGGAGGACGCGCTCTTCGACGGCGAGTACGACGCCGGCGACGCCGTCGTCTCGATCCACGCGGGCACCGGCGGCACCGACGCCCAGGACTGGACGGAGATCCTCCTGCGCATGTACCTCCGATGGGCAGCCGACCGCGGTTTCCAGACCGAGATCGTCGAAGCCTCGCCCGGGGAGGAGGTGGGCCTGAAGTCCGTGACGTTCACCGTTCACGGCGAGAACGCCTACGGAATCCTGAAGGCCGAGCGCGGCGTCCACCGGCTCGTCCGCCTCTCGCCCTTCGACCAGGCACACCGACGGCACACGTCGTTCGCGCAGGTGATCGTGAGCCCACTCGTCTCGGACGACGAGAGCGTCGACCTCGACGAGAGCGACCTGCGCATCGACACGTACCGAGCCAGCGGGGCCGGAGGCCAGCACGTCAACAAGACGGATTCGGCCGTGCGGATCACGCACGTACCGACCGGAATCGTCGTCCAGTGCCAGAACGAGCGCTCCCAGCTTTCGAACCGGCAGACGGCGATGCGGATCCTGAAAAGCCGCCTGGCCGAGCGCCAGGAGGAGGAGCGCGAGGCCGAGCTCGCGAAGGAGCGTGGACAGCTCCTCGACACCGGGTTCGGGAGCCAGATAAGGAGCTACGTCTTGCATCCGTACCAGCTGGTCAAGGATCACCGAACCGACCTGGAGGAGGGGAACGCCCAGGCCGTCCTCGACGGCCGGCTGGACGAGTTCATCCACGCGTACCTCCTGGCCCGCGCGGCCGGGACTGCCGTATGAGCAGGGAGTCTTCCGGAGGTTTCGCTAGACTCGGCAGCCGTACTTCCACCTCTTTGACCGGCGCGGCCAGCCCTGCCGCCCTCGAATGACACCGGTGCAGAAAACCACTCAGCCAGCCCAGACGCCCTCTCCTTCTTCCACCGCCGAGCCGGTGGCGGGAAACGGTGCGGCGCCCGACCAGCGGGCGGCCGGCGCGCCGATGATCGTGTTTGAGAGCGTGACCAAGATCTATGAGCCGCGCGTGGTCGCTCTGCGCGAGGTCTCCCTCGTCATCGACAAGGGCGAGTTCGTGTTCCTGGTCGGCCCCTCCGGCTCCGGCAAGTCAACGCTCACACGTCTGCTCCTGAAGGAGCTCGACCCGACGAACGGTCGCATCATCGTCGGCGGCCGTGAGCTCAACCGGCTCAAGCGCTCTAAGGTGCCACTCCTGCGCCGGAACATCGGCTGCGTCTTCCAGGACTTCAAGCTCCTCTCCGACCGTACCGCCTTCGAGAACGTCGCCTACGCGCTGAAGGTGCAGGGCGAGTCGCGTGCGGCGATCCGGGCGAAGGTGCCGGAGGTGCTCGGCCTCGTCGGCCTGGCGCACAAGACCGGCTCCCTGCCCGACGAGCTCTCGGGTGGCGAGCAGCAGCGCGTCTCGATCGCGCGCGCCTTCGTGAACCATCCACCGCTCCTCATCTGCGACGAGCCGACCGGGAACCTGGATCCCGACACGTCGGTCGGGATCATGCAGCTCCTCTACCGGATCAACCGCACCGGGACGACGGTCGTCATGGCCACGCACGACCGTGAGATGGTCGACAAGATGCGCCGGCGCGTGATCGCCCTCGAGGACGGCCAGATCATGCGGGACGAGCGCCGGGGGGGCTACGAGTAGTGCGGGCGAAGCTCTTCTTCAGCGAGGCCTGGCGCTCCGTCATGGCCAACCTGTCGACCACGGTCGCCGCGACGATGACCGTGCTGATCGGTATGTTCCTCCTCGGGCTCTTCATCGCCCTCGGAACTTGGGTGCTCTCCTGGACGGGCGAGGTGAAGAAGGAGGTGCAGGTGAAGATCTTCTTCGACACGAACGCGACGCAGGGCCAGATCAACTCCGTCGGCTCGAAGCTCGCCACGTTCCCCGAGGTGAAGAGCGTCAAGTTCGTGTCCGCCGCCGACGCCCTGACCAAGATGCAGAAGCAGTACCCGGATCTCACCAGCGGCCTCTCCGGGAACCCGCTGCCGCCCTCCTACGAGGTGCAGCCGAAGACGGCCGAGCAGGTCGTCGAGCTCGCGGCGCGGTTCGAGCCGGTGCCCGCAGGAGTCGAGAGCGTCAAGTACGGCAAGAAGACGACCGAGCGCATCCTCCAGGTCGCGAAGATCATCGGGGGTGTCTTCCTGATCGGAAGCATCATCCTGCTGACGGCGTCGGTGATCCTGATCGCGAACACGATCCGGCTCTCCATCTTCTCCAGGCGTCGCGAGATCGAGGTGATGAAGCTGGTCGGGGCGAGCAACTGGTTCGTCCGCGGTCCGTTCATCCTCGAGGGTCTGATCTGCGGTCTAGCGGGCTCGATCATCGCCGTGATCCTGCTGCTCGTCGCGAAGGAAGCAGCCCTGCCCTCCATCCTCGGCCGTATCCAGAGCCCTGGGGACGATGTGAGCGCGCTCAGCTTCCCCCTGATCGCGCTGATCCTCGTTGCGGTTAGTCTCGTCGTCGGGGCCGTGGGCTCGGGAGTGACGCTGCGACGCTTCCTGCAGATCTGACCGAGAAGGCGCGCGGGTCGCGCTTATACTCCGCTAGCGGTCGATGAGGCGACGATGGACCGGCATCGGAGGCATCGTTCTTCTGCTCGCGGGAGCCTTTCTCGCAGGGCTTTTCCACGACACGACCTCGAACACCGACGCCCGTCCCGGCCCGGTGGCGCCGCGTGCGAGGACGCCTGCGGTCCTCGACGAGGTTCGCCATGAGCTTTCGACCGGCTACTACCGCTCGGTCGGTTCCGAGGTCCTTGCCCACCGGAGCGTCGCCGCGATGGTCGAGGCCCTCGACGACCCCTACACGGAATACCTGACGCCCGAGGAGTACGGAAGCCTCCAGAACGCGACCGACCGCAGCTATTCGGGAGTGGGGCTGACCGTCGGCCCTTCCGACGACGGGCTCGTCGTCACCTCGGCCCTGCGGGGCCCTGCGCGAGATGCGGGAATCCGGCGTGGCGACGTGATCGTGTCGATCGACGGCGTCCCGGCCGACAGGGTTGCCTTCGAACGATCGCTCTTCCTGATCAAGGGCGAGGAGGGGACAAACGTGCGGCTGACGGTCAAGCGCCCGGCCGTCGGCAAGCTCCACTTCACTGTCGTCCGCCAGGAACTTCCGGTGCCGGCGGTGCGGACCCGGCTCCTCAGGTCGAAGGGGACGCAGCTCGGGTACGTGCGGCTTCTGTCCTTCCCGAAGAGCACGACGGGAGATCTTCGGCGCCGGACGGCGCGCCTCGTCCGGCGGGGCGCAACGGGAATCGTGCTGGATCTCCGTGACAACCCGGGTGGGCTCCTGCTGGAGGCGGTCCAGTCCGTGTCGCTCTTCCTCGACGAGGGGGTCGTCTGCACGACCGAGGGTGAGCACCAGGAGCGCCGCGTGTTCAAGGTGAGCGGCGCGACGCCCTTCCCCGACGTTCCCCTCGTCGTCCTCGTCAACCACGGGAGCGCCAGCGCGTCGGAGATCGTCGCCGCCGGCCTGGGCGAGAACGGCCGCGCCGTCGTCGTCGGAACGAGAACCTATGGCAAGGCGGCCGTCCAGTCGCTCCGCGAGCTCTCGAACGGTGCCGCGCTGAAGCTGACGACGGCCACCTACACGACGCCGACCGGGCGGAACCTCCACCGGCACGGAGTCCGGCCTAGGCTGAGAGCGGTCGACGATCCCGCGACTCGCGTCGACGAGGCTCTCCGTGCGGCTCAGCGGACGCTCCTGAAGCAGCTGCCGTCGTAGACAGGCCGTTCCTGGTTGGCGAGCTTGCCCGCCGCGGCAAGCTTCTTACAGTCACACCGTTCTTCGAGGGCGGAGTGCCGGTGGTCGTCGACCGCAAGGGAGCCCAGGACGCCTCGGTCGGCGACCTGGTCCTCGTGCACTTGGGCCGGGGTCGAGCGCGGCTCGAGTGCGTGCTCGGCCGTCCCACCGACATCGAGGCGGTGCTCGAAGGCCTCCTCTGGCAGGAGGGCGTCCGCCGGCCCGCGCCCCCGCTTCCCGAGGAGCCGGGCGAGGACGAGCCGGATCGCGTTGACCTGCGCGAGCTGGTTTCGTTCACGATCGACCCCGAGGGAGCCAAGGATCACGACGACGCGCTCGCGTTCCGCGCCGAGGGGGACAGCATCCGGGCCTGGGTGCACATCGCGGACGTGTCCACATACGTCCCGGCCGGATCCCCGCTCGACCGGGATGCGGCCGAGCGCGCCTTCTCCGTCTACGTGCCCGGACGGGTCGAGCCGATGCTCCCGGACGCGCTCTCCTCGGATCTCTGCAGCCTCCGCCCGGGGCTCGGCCGCCGCTGCGTCACCGTCGAGGCGGTGTTCGCCGGGAGCCTCGAGCTCGTCGGAGAGCCGCTCGTCTACAGGAGCCTGATCAGGAGCCGGGAGCGGCTGACCTACGGGCAGGCCCAGAGGATCCTCGCGGGGGAGGAGCGGGCGGACGGGGAACTGACCGCCGCCCTGCGCCTGGCCGAGCGGGTGACCCAGGCGCTGCGGGAGCGGCGCTTCGCCCGCGGAGCGCTTCGGATCGAGAAGGGTGAGGTGTCGTTTGCCTTCGACGGCCAGGGCGGCGTCGAACGGGCGTGGATCGAGCAGGAGCCGCTCGCGCACATGCTCGTGGAGGAGCTCATGATCCTGGCGAACGAGGTCGTGGCCCGCCTCCTCTCCGGTCGGAAACGCGACGCGCTCTATCGCGTCCACGAGCGTCCGGACCCGCAGACCGTGGAGCTCCTGCTGGCGAAGCTCAACGAGCTCGAGATTCCGACGCCGTCCGTGCCCGACCATCTCAGCCCGGGTGATGCAGCGCGCCTCGCGGCCAAGACCGCCGACCGGATCGCCGACTACACCGGCAGGGCCGGCCGGGGCCGGGAGGCCTTCCCGACCCTCGTCCTTCGAGCGCTGAAGCAGGCGCGCTACGACGCGAAGAACCTCGGACACTCGGGTCTCGCGAGCCGCGCCTACTGCCACTTTACGTCGCCGATCCGCCGGTATCCCGACCTGGTCGTCCACCGTGCGCTCCTCCAGGAGCTGGGCGTCGGCTCCGACTCGGTCCCAGCCGACCTGCCGGAGCTGGCCGAGTGGACGTCGCTCCGGGAGCGCGAGGCCGCGCAGATCGAGTACAAGGCGGATGCGCTCTGTCTCGCCTGGTACCTCGAGCGGCGCCTCTTCGAGACGGGCTGGGAGGCATCGTTTCCGGGTGAGATCACTGGCGCGATCGGGTCGGGCATCTTCGTCCGCTTCGACAGTGTCTTCGAGGGCTACCTGCCGGCCCGGCGCCTCCCGGGCGACTACTACGAGCTGAACCCGCTCGGGACGTCGCTCGTGGGCCGCCGTAGCGGCTTCGCGTACCGCCTCGGCGATCCGGTCGAGGTGCGGGTCGAGAAGATCGAGAAAGCTGACGGCAAGGTGGAGCTCAGCCTCTGGGAGAATGAGCGCCGTGGCACGGGCCGCCGGACAAAAGCTGATCGCCGATAACCGCCGCGCGCGGCACGACTACCACCTCTCGGACCGGCTCGAGGTTGGCATCGAGCTGACGGGGACGGAGGTCAAGTCGCTCCGAGACGGCCGTGTCGTCCTCCAGGGGGCGTTCGGCGACATTCGAGACGGGCAGGCATACCTGGTCGGGGCGCACATCGCCGAGTACGCGCAGGGGAACGTGGCCAACCACGATCCGGACCGCGATCGCCGGCTCCTCCTGCACCGGCGCGAGATCGACCGGCTCGCAGGGGTTACGCGCGAGCGGGGTGTGACGCTGATTCCGACCCGCCTCTACTTCAAGGACGGCCGCATCAAGCTCGAGCTCGCGGTCGCGCGTGGCAAGGAAACGCGGGACAAACGCCGTGACCTGGCCGAGCGAGACGCCAAGCGCCAGATGGAGCGAGCGCTCAAGGCTCGTCGCTGATCGGGAGCCCGGCCGCCTTCCAGGCGTCGACGCCCCCGATCACGTCGGTCACGCGCTCGAAGCCGAGCTTGAGGAGCTGAGCGGCCCGCCAGGCTCGACGAGTAGCCCTCCCGGCAGATCAGGATCACCTCTCGATCGAGCGAGATCTTCTCGTTCGAGGTCGGGCAGTCCGGGTCGAGCCGCCAGAGGAGGGTGGAGAGGGGATGGTGCTGTGCTCCGAGAACGAAGCCCTGGCGGTTCTGCTGGTCGGGCGAGCGCGTGTCGACGAGCACGGCGTCTCCGTCCATCGCACGGCGGTAGGCCTCCTCCGCCGAGACTCGCTCGTACGCCCCCCGCGCGCTGGCGAGCAGCTCGTCGATCGACCTACGCGGCACGCCACCAGCCGTTGCGCGCGTGGAGGGCAGCTTCGAGCGCAAGGAATGCGGCGACGAACCAGAGGAGGACCTCGCCGTGTCCGTCCGTCGCAAGTCGGTCCGAGAGGAGCCAGACGACGATCAGCGTCGCCGCGAGCGCGCTTCCGACCGCGACGCCGCGTGCGACCTCGCGCTGGCCCGGGCGCCCCGCGATCAGCCACTCGACGATCGCGAGGCCGACGAGGGCGGCTCCGAGGAGCTGCGCGTAGAGAGCCGGCCTGGGCACCGGAAGGCCCAGGAACTCGAAGAGGGCGTCCCAGCTCGAAGCGAGCAGAAAGAGGGCGAGCGCGGCGTCGCAGATCGCGTCGAGCCGCAGGACGAGCCGGGGCGGGAGCCGGAGAAGCACCCGCAGAGGCTATAATTCGACCGAAGACCTGGGGGCGACCTGGTTTCGACGTGGTCGGTTCTCCGGGAGAGCTGCAAGTCGAGGTCCCCGGTCGGCCTCGTAAATCCACCGGGAAACAAGCAAGTGCGAAGAACAACGAACTCGCACTCGCCGCCTAACTTCGGTTAGGTAGCGCGTCGCTCCGGTCTCGGCCCGTGGATCGGAATCCGGCGCCAGAAAACGGGCTAGCCGCGGAGGGAGAGCCACTCGCCCAAAGCGGGACACCAAAGGAGGGCTAGTCCGTCGGTAGGCCGCCTGCGAACCGGCCGGCGGGCGAAACTTAATCGCAGGCTACGCTTGTAGACGCTCTTTCCGGTGCGACCGCGGACGCGGGTTCGATTCCCGCCGCCTCCACTGCCGCCACGAGTCCGGCCCGCGCAAGCGCGGGCCATGACGACTCGTGTCGGGGTCGGGCTAAGCGCGGGAGTCAACGAGCCGCACCGGGCAAAGCCCGGCGCGGCGCACAATTGCGGGATCGCAAGATCCGGCCCCGCCCCGCAGGACTCGGCGCGGGCGGCCGGGACAGTTCAGCGTACCCAGACCTGGCTGATCAGCATCCCGAAGACGGGGTGGCGCTGGTAGTTCCCCACTCGTTTGGAGACGAAGTCGGTCTCCTTCGGGTTGATGACCGGAACGATGATTGCCTGATCGATGAGCTCCCGCTCGAGCCGGGCCCAGGCCTCGTTCGCTTCCTGGGGCTTGCGAGTCTGTAGTTCGAGCGTCTCGCGGAGCTTTCGGTCGACGGCCGGGTCGCACGAATACGGAGCGTTCGAGCAGGCGAGGACACGGAGCATGCCCCAGGGCGTCGGGTAGTCCGCCTGCCACGCGGAGAAGGTGGCTTCGACCCGGGGCGAGCCGGCGTAGAACGCGGTGAAGTAGCTCTCGGTGTCGGGCAGGCGCCTTACCGATGTGCGGTAACCGAGCTGTCGTAGCGTCTCGTCGAGAGCTG
>DASQGA010000234.1:0-2149 GCA_035632855.1 Gaiellaceae bacterium
GCGCTCCTGATCGGCTTCGAGCTCATTCTGACTCATTGGTTCTATCTCTACATCCCGTGGTTCTTCCCGTTCGTCGCCTTCGCCCTACTCGTCCCCGCCGTCAGGCCCCGCGAGCGCCGGCCGGTCGAGTCCGGTATCCACGAGGTTCGCGAGCTCGCTCCCGCCGCTCCGGTCTAGTCTTCCTGGCGCGCCCCACGCTCGCCTTGGATCGATACGCGCACCGGCTCGCAGCTGGTCGCGCGTCCATCCGTCCCGCACTCGACGAGTACGCCTTCGATCCGGACGTCCCGGTCGGCCGGCTCGAACCTGACGGGGAGCCCGGTCCTCATCCGCTCGATCGCGAGCTCGGCCTTGACGCCGATGACCGAGTCGTGCGGGCCGGTCATGCCGGCGTCCGTGATCGCCGCGGTACCGCCGGGCAGGACGCGGGCGTCGTTGGTCTGCACGTGCGTGTGCGTCCCGATCACCGCCGTGACGCGCCCGTCGAGCATTCGGGCGAGTGCGATCTTCTCGCTGGTCGCCTCCGCATGAAAGTCGACCAGGATCACGGGCGTCGAGCGCCGGGCCTCTTCGACGAGCTCGTCGACGAGGCCGAAGGGATGCACATAGACGTTCAGGAAGAGGGCTCCCTGGAGGTTCACGACCGCCACCGGCGTCCCGTCGGCTGCGGGCTGCACCGTCAGGCCGCGCCCCGGCGCGCCCGGTGCGGCGATGTTGGCCGGGCGGATCAGGCGGGAGCTCGACTCGAGCAGCTGGTAGACGTCTCGGCGGCGCCAGACGTGGTTCCCGGTCGTGACGACGTCGGCCCCGGACGAAAGGAGCTTCTCTGCAAGCTTCGCGGTGATGCCGGCGCCGTCGGCGACGTTCTCGCCGTTCGCGACGCAGAAGTCCACCGCGAGCCGCCGGCGCAGGTCCGGGAGCTGGCCTTCGACCGCCCGCCTGCCGGCTGGCCCGAACACGTCCCCGACGAAGAGGATCCTCATCTAGATGGTTGGTCGGTAATTGGCGTGTCTGCGGCGCCGTGTCTGCGCCGCCATCCGGGGTGCGGTAATTGTCGATCAACCATCTAGATTCAACCGCCGATCGTATGTAGAAGTTCGTCGAGCGGGAGGTCGGCTAGCGACTGGACGACCAGGTCGGCCTCGTCCAGCGCGAGGCTCGCAGTGACCGGGTTCGGGACGGCGACGCAGAAGAGCCCGGCCGCCTTCGCAGCCTGGACGCCGTGCAGCGAGTCCTCGAAGGCAATCGCTTCCTCGGCGCGCAGACCGAGTCCCGCCAACGCCTCCAGATAGAGGTCGGGAGCGGGCTTGGCCCGCCCCGCGTCACCGTTCGCGCATGTGATGGAGCGCCAGACGTGCTCGACTCCGAGCCGACGGACGTGGGCGAGCACCCACGCGTGGCCTGCGCTGCTGACGATCGCAACGTGAAGGCCGCGACGGTCGGCGGCCTCGAGGTAGTCCTGGACGCCCTCGCGAAGCCCCTCGGCGTTCGCGAGCTCGCGCTCCCGCTCCAGATAGCGCGCGAGGAGCGCCTCGCGGTCGAAGGCTTGGCCGGTCAGGCCCTCGAGCTGCTGGATCGGATCGAATTGCTCGTCGAGGGTGCCCACGTTCGCGAGCCAGTCGGAGACGAGAAGCTCGTGACCGTGCTCCTCGTAGATCTCGCACCAGGAGCGGTAGGCGCCGGCCTCGGTGTCGACGAGCAGCCCGTCGAAGTCGAAGAGCAGGCCGCGGATGGGGGCGGCGGGCAGGTGCTAGATGGTTGGTCGGTAATTGGCGTGCCCGCGGGGACGGGCCAGACCAAGCCAGGGTGCGCCATCGCCCGCAGGCAAGGCTAGAAGCCTTGACAAGGGCCAGGGTGCGGCCTGGCGCTGTGTCTGGGCCGCCATCCGAGGGTGCGGTAATTGCCGATCAACCATCAGGGACTCGTCAGCGAGGCGGCCGCGTGTACCTCGATGTGGACGTGCTGGCCGCGGTCCTGCGTGAAGCGCGCGAGGCCGGCTCGCTCGACAGAGGAGAGGTCGATCACGCGGCCGATCTTCGACCGCGCCGCCGAGACCGTCGTGCCGACGTTCAAGGACGGATCGGCCCGGAGGTTCTCGACAGTGACGACGTAGCCTGGGTTCCCCGACGGCTGTAGGTCGATTCGCACG
>DASQGA010000235.1:0-1719 GCA_035632855.1 Gaiellaceae bacterium
CGTGCTGATCGTCGGCGACTACACGACGCGGATCGGCGATCCATCCGGTCGCTCGGTCGAGCGCCCGATCATCGACCCGGAAGAGATCGACCGGAACGCACGCCGGTACTTCGACGAGGCGTCGGCCATCATCGACCCGGAGCGCACGGAGCTCCGGTTCAACAGCGAATGGCTTGCAAAGCTCGATTTCGCCGAGATCCTCCGGCTCACCAGAACCGTGACCGTGGCACGGCTCCTGGAGCGAGACGACTTCGCAAAGCGGTTCGGCGAGAACGCGCCGATCTCGGTCTCCGAGCTCCTGTACCCGCTGATGCAGGCGTACGACTCCGTTGCCGTGCAGGCCGATGTCGAGCTCGGCGGCACGGACCAGCTCTTCAACATCCTCACCGGCCGCGCCGTGATGGAGGCGTACGGCCTCGAGCCGCAGGTCGCACTGACGGTGAACTACCTCGACAGCTGGGACGGCACCGGGATGAGCGCGTCGCGCGGAAACTACATCGGGCTCGGCGAGCCTCCCGAGACGCAGTTCGGCAAGGCGATGCGCATTCCGGACACGCTGCTCGACCAGTGGTATCGCCTGGTGATGGAGCGAGAGGGCGCTCCCGAGGGCGACCCGCTCGAGGCCAAGCTCGAGCTGGCGCGTTTCATCGTCCGCCGCTCGTGGGGCGAGCAGGAGGCCGCCCGCGCCGAGGAGCACTTCACGCGTGTCGTGCGGCGCGGTGAGGCGCCGGAGGAGGTGCCCGAGGTCACGCTCGTGAACAGCGAGCTGACGCACCTGCCGGCGCTCCTGGTCAAGCACCTCGGGCTGCCCTCGACGAGCGAAGCGAGGCGCCTGATCGCCCAGGGCGGCCTCAGGCTCGACGGCGAGACGGTGACCCAGATGGACATCCCTACGGCTCGGCTCGACGGCGTCCTCGTTCAGGCGGGCAAGCGCCGTTTCGCACGCATCCGCGTCGCGTAGAAGCCGCTTGACAAGCCGAAAGCCGTTGCTATCATGCTTCGGCCGCCTCGAAGAGAGCGGCGCAGGATCGTCCCCGTCACTCGACAACTGGAGCGCCTTCGGACGCATCGGATACGACTCGAATCCGGCATCTGAGGGCCTCTGGCGCGAGTCGGAGGCTTTTTTGCGTCACTCGCGGCACCGGTCTTTGAAAACTCAACAGCGTGCGTTTACGTCGAGACCTCTCGGCCCTCGGGCCTGGAGGTTCAACGAAACCCGTCATGTCTTCGGACATGACCTTTGAGCACAAGCTCAAAGTGAACGATTTGCTCCTTCGGGAGCAAACCACCTTCACGGAGAGTTTGATCCTGGCTCAGGACGAACGCTGGCGGCGCGCTTAACACATGCAAGTCGAGCGAGAACCGGCCCTTCGGGGCCGGGGACAGCGGCGAACGGGTGAGTAACACGTGGGTAATCTGCCCTCGGCACCGGGATAGCCCGGGGAAACCCGGATTAATACCGGATGGCCTCTCGAGCTCTCGAGCTCGAGAGAAAAGGTAGCTTTGGCCTCCGGCCGAGGATGAGCCCGCGGCGGATTAGCTTGTTGGTGGGGTAACGGCCCACCAAGGCAACGATCCGTAGCTGGTCTGAGAGGACGATCAGCCACACTGGGACTGAGACACGGCCCAGACTCCTACGGGAGGCAGCAGTGGGGAATCTTGCGCAATGGGCGAAAGCCTGACGCAGCGACGCCGCGTGCGGGAAGAAGGCCTTCGGGT
>DASQGA010000236.1:0-3816 GCA_035632855.1 Gaiellaceae bacterium
CCCACGCTTCGGACGAAGAGCATGCCGGCCCGCACCCCCGAGGCCGCAAGGATGCCGGCGTCATGCCCGGCGCCCGACGCCAGCTTCAGAACCGGCAGCCCCAGCCGTTCGATCTCCTCGCCAAGCACACGGGTGACCTCGGAGTCCATGGCCACGGGGGAGGTGACTGCGAGCTCCGCTCCGATTGCCTCGAGGAGCGCGTCCAGGCGCGCCCGATCCGGCGCACGCGCGTCGACGGTCAATGTGACTCGGCCTGGAACGACATTTGCCGCGCCCGGCTCGACTACGACGTTTCCGACGGTGGCGACCGCACCTTCGATCCCGGTAGCCGCGTCACGGACCTGCAGAACGAATTCCGCGGCGGAGCAGAGCGCATCGTCGCGAGCGTCCATCGGCGTCGTCCCGGCGTGACGCGGAGCTCCCGAGAACTCGACCTGCCCGCGCGCCTGCCCGGCGATGGAGGCCACGGTGCCCAACGGAACGCCCGCCCGCTCGAGAACTGGGCCCTGCTCGATATGGACCTCGACGAAGACCGCCGGGAGATCAGTGCCAGCTGTCGAAGGCGGGAGCCCGAGCGCGTCGAGGTCGCCGTGTCCGACCAGACCGCACCGGGCCCGGCTCCCGAGACAGCCGGGCGCGTAGGCAGACCCTTCCTCGTCGCGGAAGGCCACGACGGCGACGGTGCTAATCGGCGCCTGCAGCCGGTGGACGGCCTCGAGGCCGGCGACCACGCCGAGTGCGCCGTCGTAGCGCCCGCCGTCCGGGACCGTGTCGAGGTGCGAGCCGGTCCAGAGTTCCGGGGCGGTCGGATCCGACCCGGCCAGGCGACCCAGGAGATTTCCCCAGGCATCCCGCTCGACAGCGAGCCCCGCCTCTTCCATCCACCCGGAAACGAGATCGTGGGCCGCGTTCTCGGCAGCGCCCAGCCCGGGGCGATTCGCCCCCTTACCAGCCCCGATCTCGTACAGGCGCTCGAGGCGCTCGAGGACCCGCCCGGCGCTCTTTGATCCAGCCTCGCGCCGCGTTACGATCGGGCCCCATCAGATCTGCGCGGAAGGAGCGCCATGAGCACGGTTGCAGCAAGGATGCAGGAGTCCGCACTGGCCCGCCGCTTCCGCTTCGCTGAGCACGGGACGACCCTGGGACGCGACACGATCGCCGGGGCGACGACGTTCATCGTCATGTCCTACATCATCTTCGTGAACCCGGCGATCCTGAGCTTCGCGGGCATCGAGGGGCTCGAGGGCGCCGGACTGCCGTTCGACGCGGTGCTCGCGTCCACGTGTCTGGTCGCCGGCGTCATGACGATCGCCATGGGTCTCTTCACGAACAAGGCCTTTGCGATCGCGCCCGGCCTCGGTCTGAACGCGGTCGTGGCCTTCGGGCTCGTCGCCGGGGCCGGTCTTGGGTTCCCCGAAGCGATGGGAATCGTCGTCATGGAAGGGGCGCTCGTGACCGCGCTCGTCCTCACGGGAGTTCGGGAACGGGTCATGACCGCGATCCCGCTCGAGCTGAAGAAGGCGATCGCGATTGGAATCGGGCTTTTCATCGCCTTCATCGGGCTCTACAACTCGGGCATCGTGGTGCGCGGCCCCGCTACGCCGGTGGAGCTCGGCCGCTTCACGACCTGGCCGATCGCCATCGCCCTCTTCGGCCTCGTCGTCACGATCATCCTGCGGGCGATCCGCTTCCGTGGCGACCTGCTGGTCGGAATCCTCGCGACGACCGTGTTCGCCACGATCGTGAACTGGGCGACTGACTACACCGTCTACTCGACGCCCGGTTCCGAAGGGTGGGCACGGTGGCCGTCGGACATCTTCGAGAGCCCGAACTTCTCGCTCGTCGGAGAGTTCAGCTTCGACTCCTTCGCGACGCTCGGGATCATCTCGACCCTCGTCTGGGTCTTCGCCCTCTTCCTCGCGGATTTCTTCGACACCATGGGGACACTCGTGGGCGTCGGAAAGCCGGCGGGCTACCTGAACGAAAAGGGCGAGTTCCGCGACATCAGGAAGCCGCTCCTCGTCGACTCCGTCGCGGCGATGGCAGGCGGAGCCGCATCGTCGTCCTCGGCGACCACGTACATCGAGTCGGGAGCAGGCGTGGCCGCAGGCGGCCGGACCGGCTGGGTCAGCGTCGTCACCGGCCTGCTCTTCTTCCCGTTCCTCTTCATCGCGCCCCTGATCGGCATGGTGCCGCCGCAAGCAACGGCAGCCGCGCTCATCATCGTCGGCTGGCTCATGATCACGACCCTCACAGAGGTCGAAGAAGATGCCGAGAGGGAGGAGCGGATCGTGTCCGGCGAAGCCGTGCCGAGGCGGAAGCTCGCGGGCATCGACTTCCACGACCTGGCCATCGGCCTGGCTGCCGCCTTCGTGATCATGATCATGCCGTTCACCTACTCGATCACGAACGGGATCGGCTTCGGATTCATCACGTACACGCTGGTTCGGGTCGCCCAGGGCCGGGCGTCACGTGTCCACCCGTTCATGTACGTGGCCTCAGGGGCCTTCGTGCTCTATTTCCTCGTCCCGCTCCTCCAGGACACGTTCGACTGGATCTAGAGGCCGAATGGATTGACCGGTTTGGAGCTCGTGGAAACGACGACGCTCTTCGTCTCGAGATACATGTCGAGCGTCTCGATCCCGAGCTCCCGGCCAAAGCCCGACTGCTTGTAGCCCCCGAACGGAATCCCTGGGAAGGCTGAGTACGGGGCGTTGATGCCGACCGTTCCGGACTTGATCTGGCGGGCGAGTCGATGCCCGCGCCCGGGATCGCCCGTCCAGACCGTTGCCACCAGGCCGTACTTGATGTCGTTCGCGATCCGGACTGCGTCCTTCTCGTCCTCGAATGGGATTACCGAGACGACCGGGCCGAAAATCTCCTCCTGGGCCACGAGCATGCGGTTGTCGACCTGCGCGAGGACCGTGGGCGGGTAGAAGGTTCCTTTCCCCTCCGGGAGCTCGCCGCCGGTCACGATCTCGACACCCTCGTCACGCCCCTGCTCCACGAAGCCGTGCACCTTCTGGCGATGGGCCTCCGAGATGAGAGCCCCCATTTGGGTCTCACCGTCGAGCGGGTCACCGACCTTTAGCTTGCGCGTCGTCTCGGTGAAGCGCGAGACGAACTCGTCGTAGATCGGCCTCTCGACGAGCATGCGGGAGCGGGCGTCGCAGCTCTGACCGGCCGCGTAGTAGATCCCGTAGACCGAGGAGGGGATTGCGTCGTCGAGGTTCGCATCGGCAAAGACGAGGCTGGGGCTCTTTCCGCCCAGCTCGAGCGAGAGGCGCTTGATGGGTTCCGCGCAGAGCCGCATGATCTCGCTTCCGGTCCGGGTCGAGCCAGTGAATGCGACCTTGTCGACGCCTGGGTGCGACACGAGGTAGGCGCCGGTGGTCGGGCCGTCGCCGGGGACGACGTTGACGACTCCGGCAGGGATGCCCACTTCGACGGCGAGCTCGGCCAGGCGGAGCGCAGTCAGGGGGGTCGCAGGGTCCGGTTTCAGGACGATCGTGCATCCGGCGGCCAGCGCCGGCGAGAGCTTCCAGGCGGCCAGCATGATCGGGTAATTCCAGGGAACGATCTGGGCGCAGACGCCCACGGGCTCTCGCAGCGTGTAGGAGAGGACGGAGCCGCCGATGGGGGTGGAACGCCCGGCAATCGACCCGACCGCTGAAGCGAAGTAGCGGAAATTCTCGATCGCTGTCGCAACCTCGCCCTTGACCGACGAGACTGCCTTGCCCACGTTCCGGGTCTCGAGCTCCACGAGCTCCTTCCGGTTCGCGTGGACGGCGTCTGCGAGCGCGTGCAGGAGGCGAG
>DASQGA010000237.1:0-4879 GCA_035632855.1 Gaiellaceae bacterium
GGTCGCGAGTGGGTTTCCGGCGAGCGTCCCCGCCTGGTAGACGGGCCCGGCCGGCGCCAGGAGCGACATGACGTCCGTCCGGCCCCCGAAGGCCGCAAGCGGAAGCCCGCCGCCGACGATCTTCCCGAGCACGGTCAGGTCGGGCTTGACGCCGAAGAGCTCCTGTGCGCCGCCGCGCGCGAGCCGAAAGCCCGTGATGACCTCGTCGAAGGCGAGGAGCGAGCCGGTGCGGTCGCAGGCCTCGCGGAGCGCCTCGAGGAACCCGTCGGCAGGCGGGACGACGCCCATGTTCGCCGCGACCGGCTCGACGAGGACGCACGCGAGCTCGTCTGCATGGCGCTCGACGGCCCGAGCGAACGCGGCGAGGTCGTTGAAGGGGCAGACGACCGTGTCCGCGGTGGCACCGGCGGGTACGCCCGGGCTGGACGGGATCCCGAGGGTCGCCAGCCCGGAGCCCGCGCTCGCGAGCAGCGCGTCCGAGTGGCCGTGGTAGCAGCCGGAGAACTTCAGGATGCGGCTGCGTCCGGTGAATCCCCGCGCGAGCCGGACCGCGCTCATGGCCGCCTCCGTCCCGGAGGAGACCAGGCGCACGAGCTCGACGGATGGAACCGCGTCCACGATCTCCTCCGCCAGCTCGACCTCTCGCTCCGTCGAAGCGCCGAACGTGGTCCCATCGGCCGCCGCCGCCTGGACAGCTGCGACGACCTCGGGGTCGGAGTGGCCGAACACGAGCGGCCCCCAGGACATGACCCAGTCGAGGTAGCGGCGGCCTTCGGCGTCCTCGAGATGGGCCTGCGAGGCGCGCCGGACGAAGAGCGGCTCCTCGAGCCCGACCGCGCGCATGGCACGAACCGGCGAGTTGACTCCACCCGGGATGACCGCGGCTGCGCGGCCGAAGCGCGTGGTCGCTAGAGCCACCGGGCGACGTCCTTCGCCCAGTAGGTGACGATCACGTCGGCGCCCGCACGCTTGATCGCGGTGAGGCTCTCGAGCACGGCCCGGCGCTCGTCGAGCCAGCCGTGTGCGGCGGCTTCCTTCAACATCGCGTATTCGCCGCTCACGTTGTAGGCGAAGATCGGGACGTCGAAGCGCGCGCGGGCAGCCGCAACCACGTCGAGGTACAGGAGAGCCGGCTTCAGCATGAGCGCGTCCGCACCCTCCGCCAGGTCGAGCTCGCACTCCCGCATCGCCTCGCGGACGTTGGGCGGGTCCAGCTGGTAGCTGCGGCGGTCGCCGAACGACGGCGCCGAGCCGGCAGCATCCCGGAAGGGGCCGTAGAACGCCGAGGCGTACTTGGCCGCGTACGAGGCGATCGGAAGGTCTTCGAACCCATCCTCGTCGAGCGCAGCCCTGATGGCGCCGACCCGGCCGTCCATCATGTCGCTCGGTGCGATCACGTCCGCACCCGCCTCCGCGTGGCTCACCGCCGTCCGGGCGAGCAGATCCAGGGAGCGGTCGTTCACGATCTCCCCGTCCTCGACGACTCCGCAATGGCCATGGGAGGTGTATTCGCAGAGGCAGACGTCGCTGACGAGGACGAGCTCGGGGACGCGCTCGCGAAGAGCGCGGAGGGCGCGCTGCACAATGCCGTCGTCGTCCCAGGCGCCCGATCCCTCCTCGTCCTTCGACTCCGGAATGCCAAACAAGAGGACGGCTCGGATGCCGAGCGCATGCGCCTCCTCGGCCTCGTCGCACAGGCGGTCGACCGAGCGCTGCACGATCGCATCCAGCCGCTCGAGCGGGTTTTCGACCCCTTCGCCCGGGCAGACAAAAAGCGGGTAGACGAGGTCTTCGACGTCGAGTCGGGTCTCGCGGACGAGCTCGCGGAGCGCCGCCGTGCGGCGGAACCGTCGGAGGCGGGTCACGGGAAACGTGCTGGCGGTCGGCCTGTCTGCGGTGCTCACGTCAGCAATCTTCGCACGCCGAGGCGGGCTCCCGCCGCAAAGACGGCGAGTAGGCCGGCGAGCCACGCAGCCTCGCGCGCGACCGTGCCCCAGGGGCTGAGGTCGTAGAGGGACGATTCGAAGAGCCGCACGGCGTGCGCGAACGGAAAGGCGTTGGACACCCATGCCGCAGGCGCGACGGAGACCTCGGGGAGGAACCCCAATAGAACGATCGGCAACGCCACGAGGAGAGCGAGGAGGGAGGCGGTGCGCGCCTCGCGCGCGAGGACGCCCAGGAAGACCCCGAAGGCTCCGAACGCCGCTCCCCCGAGCACGAGCCCGACTGCGAGGAGAGGCAGGCGGTCCCAGGGCTGCCCACTGATCCCTCCAAGGGCCAGCGCGGCCGAGAAAACCAGCGCAAGAGCCAGGCCGAAGACAAGGCCGAGGAGCGCCGCGAGGCCGATCTTCTCCGCGATCACCTCCCCGAGCCGCACCAGGCCCCGCGTCAACCTGCCGATCACGTTCTCGTCCCGCTCGGCCGCGATCCCCGCGGCGGCGATCAGGATGCAGAGGAAGGCGAGCGTCAGCGCGAGCGCATACGCCTGCACCTGCGCCGTCAGGAGGAAGGCGCGCCTGTCTTCGTCCTCGAACCGCAGCTCAATCGGGTTCGCGACCGCTCGGAGCGAAGCGCCGCTCTGATCGAGGGCGAGGAGCGCCTCACGAACGAAGTTGCGGAGCTCGTTTGCCTTGTCGGCGATCTCCGGATCCTCCGTCTCGCGTTCGATCTCCCCCAGGATCTCGCCCGCCCGTTGGAGGCCGACGATCGAGACGTCGTTTCCGAGGAAGCTTCCCTCACCGCCCTTTCGGATCAGGTCGACGTACTCGAGGTTCGCCTCGATGTACGACTTCTGGAGCAACCGGTTCAGGTTGAAGACGAGCGCCTCGGTCTGCCGCTCGACGCGACCCGAGAGCCCGCCTCGGGTCGCCCGCAGGATCAGCGTCGGGCTCTCGACCATCCCGCGGAGACGCGACGCGAAACCGCGCGGAACGATGATCTGCGCGACAACCTCGCCGTTGGCCAGCCGGTGGTCGGCCTCCTCCTGGGAGAGCGAGATGAGGTCGACCTCCGCCCGCACCTGCCGGAGCACGTTGTCGACGTTGAAGTCCTGCCCCCCGACCGAGAGAACCTCGGGCAGCCCGTCGAGGTCGACGAAGGCGACGCGAGGGCGGTCGTTCGCGAAGCGCGCCACGAGCCCGACGAGGAGCGCGATTGCGAGCGGGTAGAGGACCAAAGAGGCGAGCAGGAACGGCGAACGCCGGAGGACGCGGACGTCCTTTCCGAGCAGGACTCCGATTCGGGACATCATGCGAAGACGTCAGCCTCGGGCGACCGCTCGTACTCCGGGATCGAGCCCTCAAAGACGAGCTCCCCGCCGAGGAGGACCGCGACCCGGTCGGCGACCCGTGCCAGCTCCTCGAGGTTCTGGGTCGCGAAGACCACTGCCCCGCCGCGCTCCCGAACGTCGGAGGCGACGTCCCAGAGCGCATGGCGCTGGGTCGGGTCGAGAGCCGCAGTCGGCTCGTCCAGAAGCAGCAGGTCCGGTCCACCGAGCAGTGCGATCGCGAGGTTCAGCCGCTGTTGGTTCCCGCCCGAGAGCTCCGCCGCCGGCTTCTGGTCGTCGGGGAGCGCCACGAGTTTCAGGAGCTTCTCGACCGCTGCAGGCACGTCGGCAACACCTTCCAGCTTTGCGAACAGCACGAGGTTCTCCCGTGCCGAGAGCAGCCCGTAGAGGCCGGGACGCTGCGGGACCCAGCCGATCCGCGGCGGAGGCTCGGCGGTGGTCACGCGACCGCTGCTCGGAGCGAGCGCGCCGGCGAGGATCGCGAGTAGCGTCGACTTGCCCGCACCGTTCGGACCGATCAGCGCCAGGGTCTCGCCGGCCCGCACCTGAAGGCTCGTCGGTGCGAGGCCGAGCTGCGACCCGAACCGGCGCGCGACCCCCTCTGCTGCCAAAAGAACGGGTTTCAGCGTCCGCCGGGCCTGTCAGGCTTGTATCCGACGACGGCGATCACGCCGGCGCCCACCCTAGCAGCGTGCCGGTGAGCGGACTTTACGACCACCAGCGGGAAACGCCTGCAAGTAGGCGGAATGCGCGGACGTCGCGCCCCGATGCGTGGGACTGGTGGAACGACGTGGACGGGGCTCTCGCGCTTCAACCCGAGCCCTCCCCGGCGCCCGCCCACAGAACGCGAGGCCGGTCGAAATTGAAAGAGCTCCGGACCTCGGGTACCGTGCTGCAAATGGCCTGGCCCCAAGCCCCAGGGCTTGCCACCCGTGTCGCCCAACGGGATCAGGAGCGCTTGAGGGCCCGCCGTGCGCGGCGGATCGCAGCGCTCCTCGTCGTTGCAGGCGTGTGTGTGGTGACCCTTCTCCTGACCGCCTTCGGCACGGGAGGCGCGACGCTAGCCTCGTCAACCGGCCCAGCTCCAGCCGAGCGATTGCTGCCTTCCGGGCCGCCCCAGCCGCAGGTCGTGGCGCTCCGGGACACGCTTCGCGTCCAGCTTCCGATCGCCCAGGGGCGAGTGACCGCGATCGGCTACCACGCGTCCGGGACGGGCGCCCTGGCGCTCCAGCCGGTCGGGACGCAGGCGAACGCCGGCCTCTTCGGCCGTCTCGTCCACCGCCTGCTGGGCGATTCGAGCTCCGGGCTCAACTACTACCTCGTCGAGGGCGGCGTCGGGTCGCAGACCAGCGGCCTCGACGTCGGCGCGCCCGTCGACACGGACGTCTACGCACCCGTGGACGGGACGATCATCGCCATCTCGGACCAGATCGTGAACGGCAGGCGGTTCGGCGTGCGAATCGACCTACAGCCGTCGGGGAACCCAGGCTACGTCGTCACTGTCGAGAACCTCCGGGCCGATCCGTCCTTGAACGTCGGCACGACGGTCTCGGCGGCGCGGTCGAAGATCGGCCGCGTGATCGACCTCTCCTC
>DASQGA010000238.1:0-2517 GCA_035632855.1 Gaiellaceae bacterium
GCGCATGCGCGTTGCGCTGTCGGGGCTGACCATGGCCGAGTATTTCCGCGAGCAGGGCCAGGACGTGCTGCTCTTCATCGACAACATCTTCCGCTTCGTGCAGGCGGGCTCGGAGGTGTCGGCGCTGCTGGGCCGGATGCCCTCGCAGGTGGGCTACCAGCCCACGCTGGAGACCGAGATGGGGCAGCTACAGGAGCGCATCACCTCCACGCGCGAGGGCTCGGTCACCTCGGTGCAGGCCATCTACGTGCCTGCCGACGACCTGACCGACCCGGCACCCGCCTCGGTGTTCGCACACCTCAACGCCACGACGACGCTGTCACGCTCGATCGCCGAGAAGGGCATCTACCCGGCGGTCGACCCGCTCGACTCGACGTCGACGATCCTCAAGCCCGACATCGTGGGCGAGGAGCACTTCCAGGTCGCCAACCAGGTGCGCGAGATCCTGCAGCGCTACACCGAGCTGCAGGACATCATCGCCATCCTCGGCATCGACGAGCTCTCCGACGAGGACCGCGTGACCGTGCAGCGCGCCCGCAGGGTGGAGCGCTTCCTCTCACAGCCGTTCTTCGTGGCCGAGGCGTTCACGGGCACGCCCGGCCAATACGTGCCGGTCGAGGAAACGGTGCGCTCCTTCAAGGAGATCATCGAAGGCAAGCACGACGAGCTGCCCGAGCGGGCTTTCCTGCTCAAGGGGACGATCGACGACGTCGTGAAGGGCGCGAGCAGCGAGTCGGACGAGTCAGAGGAATCCGACGAGGCAGAGGACGAGGACGAGAAGGACAATGGCGAGGATTAAGTTTCCGGTCGAGGTCCTGACCCCCGAGGGGAAGGTCTTCGAGGACGAGGTGGAGATGGTCTCCAGCCGCACGGTGACCGGCTCGATAGGCGTGCTCGCCAACCATGCGCCGCTGATGGCCATCCTGGAGCCGACCGAGTTGCGCCTGTACAAGTCGGACTCCGACATCGTGCGCTTCGCGCAGGGGGAGGGCTATCTGCAGGTTGTGGAGAACTCGGCGCTGGTGCTGGTGGAGGAGGCGATCGCGCCGGAGGACATCGACCGCTCGGACTTCGAAGCCAAGCTCAAGGAAGCCCAATCCAACGTGGAGAACGCGGACGAGGAATCCGAGGAGCGCTCCCGCGCCGAGCGCGAGGTCAAGCGCTACCAGGCTTTTCTGGACGTCGACGGCGGGTAGCCGCGTGGTTTCGCTTCGTCCGCTCAGCGGATCGAACCGCCAAGCGGTTGAGGCGCTGCGCGTATCGCCGAGCCAAGAGCAGTTCGTGAGCAGCGTCGCCGACTCGTTGCGCGAAGCCGCCGAAGAGCCAGGCGGTCGCGCCTTGTACTGGGTGGTTTATGCCGACGACGCGCCGGTCGGGTTCGTGATGATCAGCGACGAGGTCGAAGGTCCCGGCTACATACCGCACTACCTGTGGAAGCTGATGATTGACGAGCGCTACCAGCGGCAAGGTGTCGGCACGGCGACGCTCGATCTGATCGTCGAGTACTTCCGCGGCCGGCCCGGCGTAGAGGTGCTGAGCACGAGCGCCGGTCAAGGCGAGGGCAGCCCGATCACTTTCTACGAGCGCTACGGCTTTGAGCAAGCCGGTGAGATTGTGTTCGACGACGAGGTGTTGCTTCAGCTCAAGATCCGTGAGGAAACCGGACCCGAGAGATAAGGTCGCCGGATGGTGAACCCCCCGGCGGTGCGCGCGCTCCTCCTGGCGGTCGACGACGATCCGGCGGTCGGCCGCGCGATCGAGCGCGACCTGAGGCACCGCTACGGCTCGCGTTACCGTGTCCTGCTGGCCGATTCCGGCGAGGCGGGCCTGGGCATCGTCGAGGAGATCGTCCGTCGCGGCGAGCCGGTGGCGCTGTTGGTCGTCGACCAGCGCATGCCTGGTATGAGCGGAGTCGAGTTCCTGTCCCGCGCCCTGAAGATGGCTCCGCAGGCCAAGCGGGTGCTCCTCACGGCCTACGCGGACACCGAGGCTGCTATCCGGGCGATCAACGAGCTTCGGCTCGACCACTACCTGATGAAGCCCTGGACTCCGCCGGAGGATCGGCTGTACCCGGTGCTCGACGACGTCCTGGAAGACTGGGAGGCGGACACCGCCGCGCGGCTCTCCGAGCCCGGGCTGCGGATCGTCGGACACCGCTTCTCGGCCGATTCGCATGCGACGCGCGACTTCCTCGCCCGCAACGGGATCCCCTATCGCTGGCTCGACATCGCGGACACAGAGGCGCGACAGCTCTTGGCGGCGGCCCGGCTGGACGACAGCCGGCTCCCGGTGCTCGTGTTCGAGGACGGCGAGGCGCTGGTGCAGCCCTCGCAGAGCGCGATCGCGGCGAGAATCGGCCTGCGCACGGAGGCGGAACTGCCCTTCTATGACCTCGTGATCGTCGGCGGGGGGCCGGCCGCTCTCGCGGCGGCGGTGTACGGAGCGTCCGAGGGCCTTCGGACGCTCCTCGTGGAGCGCCATGCGGCGGGCGGGCAGGCGGGGCAGAGCTCGCGGATC
>DASQGA010000239.1:0-5105 GCA_035632855.1 Gaiellaceae bacterium
CAGACCAAGCCCGGGTGTGCCATCGTCCGCAGGCAAGGCTAGAAGCCTTGACAAGGGCGAGGGTGCGGGCTGGCGCCGTGTCTGGGCCGCCATCCGAGGGTGTGGTAATTGTCGATCGACCATCTAGGCCACAGGTCAGCCTATGAGCGTTGTGTGCATGGTCAACGGCCAGGATCATTCGCTCGAGGCCGGGGAAACCGTGGAGCGCCTCCTCGGCCGGCTCGGCCTCGAGGGCGGCTACGCGCTCGTGGAGCGAAACGGCGAGCCGGTCGAGCGGAGCGAGTACGGAAAGGTGGAGCTTCGCGGTGGCGACCGGATCGTCGTTGCGCGCCCCGTCGCCGGCGGATAGGCGCCTGTACCTGGTGACCCCGGGCCGGCCGGACCTCGATGACTTTCTCGAGGCGGCCGTCCGAGGCGGCGTCGACATCGTCCAGCTCCGGGACAAGCACCTCGCCGACGACGAGCTCGTCCCGGTGCTCGAGCTGGCACGGGAGACGACCCGGCGCCTGGCCGTTCCCCTCGTCGTGAACGACCGCCCTGATCTGGCCGCGCACGTGGGCGCCGACTTCGTCCACCTGGGACAGGACGACATGCCGGTCGCGGAGGCGCGGAGCTTCGGGATCGGTGTAGGGCTCTCAACGCACGCGCCCGAGGAGATCGACCGAGCGGACGCCGACTACCTGGGAGTGGGGCCCGTCTTCGCGACACCGACGAAGGAAGGCCGGGCACCGGTTGGGCTCGAGCTAGTTCGATACGCCGCCACCCACGCCGTTCGGCCGTGGTTCGCGATTGGCGGCATCGACGCAGGCAACGCGGAAGACGTCATCGCGGCCGGGGCTCGGCGGATCGCCGTCGTCAGGGCGATCGGAGAGGCGACGGACCCCGAGCGAGCCGCCCGCGAGCTCCGCGCTGTCCTGGCCGAGTAGCGCCGGCTAGGGGAGACCGCGTAAGACGATGCGTGCGCTACTTAGTGCTCCGAGCCGGCCGAGCTGGGCTTTCAGGGTGGGAGCGAACTCTGTGCTCCAGACCGTGACCCGCTCACCCGGGAGTGCCACCGCAAGCGACGTCGCCGCCATCTCGGCGCCGCCGTCGCGCTCGATGAGCGTTCCCGGCGGAACGGCGAGCGCCACGTTCTTGGCGACGGCGGCCGACCAGCCGCTCGACGTCGTCACGCGCTGGATGCGTAGCTGGAAGTAGGAGCGCATCGAGCGGTAGTGGCCGCTGAATTTGAGCTGGACACTGTCGATGGATTTGGGAACTGCGAAGAGAAGCTTCCGCCCGCGACGCAGCCAGGAATACGGCGAGACCGCCCGGCCTCCGTTCGGATGGAGTTCGAAATGGAGATGGGGGTGAATCCCGTTCGCGTCTCCCGAGTCACCCACGTAGCCGATCAGCTGACCCGCTCCTACGCGCTCTCCGCTTTTCAAGCCGGGTGCGTAGGCGGTGCCCGGCTTGCATCCGGCCCGGTTGTCGTTCCTCATCGTCAGGTCGTTGTTCAGGTGGATGTAGAGATAGGTGGTGCCGCTCCGCCCGTAGAGGTAGAGCATGCAGCCGGCGCGCGCCGAGGTCGTCCAGAACGAGACCCGGCCTCCCTCCGCGGCCACCGCCGGCGCCTTTCGCGTCGCCATGATGTCGTTCGCCTGGTGGCCGCCTTGACCCCGTGGGTCGCCAAAGTCGTCCTGGTAGGTCACGGGCCCGACAACAGGGAAGATGATGCGGTCCGGGACGGCGCCCTGCGCGGTCCCGGCGGAAGCCCACGTGGCTAGAAGGAAGAGGAGTGCTCGGGCTGTCGTCCGGTGGCGAAGCATGGGCTCCGGTTCGCGCTCGAAGGGCGGCACGCTAGCAAACACCTCGGCTTCCGGTCGGGAGTCCTTTAGCCGGTACCTCGTGCACGAATGCCGGTACCTCGTGCGCGAACGGGTGGTTATGCTCGCGGCCGCATGAAGATCGCCGTCTGCGTGAAGGAGGTTCCCGACGCCTCGGCGGCCCGGCGGATCGATCCGGAGACGCGGCGGCTCGACCGAAGCGGCGACGGCGTCCTGAACGAGTTCGACACGCATGCGCTCGAAGAGGCGCTGCGCATCAAAGAAGGCTCCGGAGAGGGCGAGGTCGTTGTTCTCTGCCTTGCTCCCGAGCGCGCCGTGAACTCCCTTCGAAAGGCCCTTGCCATTGGAGCCGACCGGGCCGTCCTCGTCGCGGACGACGCGGCCGCAGGCTCCGACCTCGTCGCGACCAGCAGAATCCTCGCGAAGGCCATCGAGCGCGAGTCGCCCGACCTGGTCCTCGTCGGCCAGCAGGGCGGCGACTCCGACGGCGCGGTCCTCTGGGGCTCGCTCGCAGAGCGCCTGCGCTTGCCGCTTGTCTCGCAGGCCGCCAGCCTCGAGCTGTCGGAAGGGAAGGCGCGCTCGAAGCGCCAGACGGAGTTCGGTTACGACGTGCTCGAGGCGCCCCTGCCCTGCGTGGTGGCGGTCTCGGACGCGATCAACGAGCCGCGCTACCCGTCCCTGAAGGGGATCATGGGTGCGAAGAAGAAGCCGCAGGAGACGCTCTCCCTCGCCGACCTCGGCGTCGACGCGGGCGAGGCGGGGGAGGCTGGCTCTCGCACCGAGGTGCTCGCGCTCACCGATCCGCCCTCGCGCGGAGACACGCAGCGAATCGAGGACGAAGGCGGCGACTCGGCGGAGAAGATCGTCGCCTACCTCGCGGAGCAGAAGCTCGTCTGATGCCAAGCGCGCTCGTCTACATCGAAGACCACGAGGGCGAGGCTACGAAGGGGAGCCTCGGCGTGCTCGGCAAGGCGGCGTCCCTGGACGGAGAGACTGCGGCGGTCCTGTGCGGCTCTGGCATCGCGTCGATCGCTCCTGGCCTCGGTGCGCACGGCGCGTCCACGGTCTACGTCGCCGACGACGCCGCGCTCGAGTCTCCACTTCCCCAGCCGCGGGTGGACGTCCTCGCCAGTCTTCTCCAGGAGCAGGGTTTCGACGCCGTGCTCTTCGCCTCGTCCGTTCTTTCGGCGGACGTCGCGGCCGGGCTCTCGGCGCGTCTCGGCGCCGGCCTGAACTGGGATCTGACCGACATCGAAGAGCGGGACGGGAAACTCGTCGGCAAGCGCCCGGCGCTACAGGACTCGGTGCTCGTGGACGTGGGCTGGAAGGGGGGGCCGGCGCTCGCGCTCTTTCGGACCGGCTCGTTCGAGCCTGGGGAAGGCGGAGGCGGAAACGCGGCGGTCGAGACGGTTGACGTCGCGCTCGAGGACTTCTCGACTCAGACGGCCATGGTCGAGCGTGCGCACGAGGAGAAGAGCGGGCCGTCGATCGAGGACGCGGACGTGATCGTCGCGGGCGGCCGCGGGCTCGGCGAGCCTAAGCGCTTCTCGCTCCTCGAGGACCTCGCGAAGGCGCTGGGAGGAGCGGTGGCCGCGACGCGGGCGGTCGTCGATGCGGGCTGGTACCCGTATGCGAGCCAGGTGGGGCAGACGGGGCGAACCGTCTCGCCGAAGCTCTACCTTGCCTGCGGCATCTCGGGCGCAATCCAGCACAAGGTGGGCATGCAGAGCTCCGGCACGATCGTCGCGATCAACAAGGATCCGAACGCGCCGATCTTCGAGTACTCCGACCTCGCGGTCGTCGGCGACCTGAACGAGATCGTCCCGAAGCTGACCGAGCTCGTCAGGCAGAGGCGGCAGTCGTGACCGCCCGGCCCGCCGACTTCGTACCCCAGTTCGATCCGGGCCGTTTCGTGGCAGAGCCAACCGACCCGCCGGACGAGCGGATCGAGGTTGGCGCGCTCGTCGTGGGCGCCGGGCCGGGCGGGTTGGCTGCCGCGATCCGGCTCGGGCAGCTGCTCGAACGGAGGCCCGAGCTCCGAGAGCGGCTGGGGGAGATCCCGATCGCTGTGCTCGAGAAGGGCAAGGCGCCCGGCTCGCACCTCCTTTCGGGCGCGGTCGTGAACCCCCGTGCTTTCCGGCAGCTCTTTCCCGACCTGGTCGCAGCCGACCTCCCCTTGATCGCGCCGGTCGAGCACGAGGGTGTCTACTTCTTGACCCGCAAGCATGCCCAGCGAATCCCGGCGCCGCCCACGATGTGGAACCACGGGAACCACGTCGCCTCCCTCGGAGAGATGGGACGCTGGCTCACCGAGCGGGCCGAGGAGCTCGGGGTCATGATCGTGCCGGAGACCGCTGCGGAGAAGCTTCTCGTCTCGGGTGGTCGCGTCGTCGGCGTTCGAACCGGTGACAAGGGCCGGGGGAAGCAGGGCGAGAAGCTCGCCAACTACGAGCCCGGGTCGGACGTCACCGCCCGGGTCACGATCCTCGCCGAGGGCACACAGGGCCACCTGACCGGCATCGCCCTCCAGAAGTTCGCGCTCGCTTCGAAGCCGCAGGTCTGGGCGCTCGGCGTCAAGGAGGTCTGGGAGGTTCCGCGACCGCTCTACCGGGTCATCCACACGATGGGCTGGCCCCTGCGCGGCGCCCCGCGCTACCGAGAGTTCGGGGGCAGCTTCATCTATCCCCTCGGCAAGAGCCGGGTCGCGATCGGCATGGTCGTCGGCCTCGACTACGCGGACGCGACGCTCTCCGTGCACGACGTGCTCCAGGAGCTCAAGGGACACCCGTTCGTAGAGGCCATCCTCGAGGGCGGGAAGCGGATCGCCTGGGGGGCCAAGACGATCCCCGAAGGCGGGTTCCTCTCCCTGCCGGACAGCTTCAGCTTCCCGGGCGGCATGATCGTCGGCGACGGAGCCGGACTCGTGAATGTCCCGGCGCTCAAGGGGATCCACTACGCAATGCGTTCCGGCATGCTGGCCGCCGAGACCGCGCTCGACGCCGTCGGGCCGGGCCAGACCGCCTGGACGCCGGGAGCACTCGCAGGGTACGACCAGGCTCTTCGCGAGAGCTACATCTGGAAGGACCTCGAGCGCGTGCGGAACATGCGCCCGGCCTTCAAGCACGGCTTCGTACGCGGAGCGGCGATCGCAGGTGCCGCCATGAACTCCCTGGGCCGCTTCCCGCCCCGGGACCTGAAGCTCGAAGCGGATGCGAGCGTGCCCGTGTTCGTGGGCGACCGCGAGGCTACGTACCCGGCTCCCGACGGCCAACGCTTCTT
>DASQGA010000240.1:0-3924 GCA_035632855.1 Gaiellaceae bacterium
GACTCCGATCTTCGGGCGTAGCTTGATCTCCTTGACGTTGATCGAGACCTGGTGCTTTCTCGCGGTCTTGGCCTTCTGCTCCTGCTCGTACTTGTACTTGCCGTAGTCCATGATCCGGCAGACCGGCGGATCGGCGTTCGCCGCCACCTCGACCAGATCGAGGTTCTTCGAGAACGCGTATTCGAGCGCCTCGTCCCGCGTCTTGATCCCGACCTGCGAACCGTCCGAATCGACCAGCCGTACCTTCGGCACCCTGATCCCCTCGTTGATGCGGGTCAGGTCTTGAACCGGACGCGGGGGTTCAGGTCTCCGCCGCGGCCTCACTGATGCTTCACCAAGCTCGTGCGATCCTCTCTCTCAAACGACAAAAAAGCCGCGCGCAGCAGCTCCGTCAACCCTCGTTGCTCGGTTGAACCTCCGAAAAGCCCTGGGCTCCGGAGGTGAGGAGAAACGGCGCTCCTGCTTGCAGGCGTCAGAGTGTAGCAGCGGTCCGTAGCTCGTCCAAAAGCGCCTCAAGGGAGACGACAGACTGCTCTCCGTGCCGGTGGCGAAGCGCCAGCGAGTCCCGGGACTCCCGGTCCCCGTAGACGACCACGTAGGGAATCTTCTCGACTTCCGCCGCGCGGATGCGCTTCCCGAGCGTCTCGTCGGGTGCGGTCGCATCGGCCCGGAAGCCCGCGGCGCGGAGCTCCTCAGCAATCTCCTCCGCACTGCTTTGGTGTGCGTCCGCAACCGGGAGCACGCGCACCTGCTCAGGTGCGAGCCAGAGCGGGAGGTCTCCACCCGTGTGCTCGATGAGGATTCCAACGAACCGCTCGATGGAGCCGAGCAGCGCCCGGTGGATCATGGCCGGCGTGTGGTCGGCGTTGTCAGCGCCCGCATATGTGAGGCCGAAGCGCTTGGGCATCTGGAGGTCGAGCTGCACGGTGCCGAGCTGCCAGCTCCGCCCCAGCGAGTCGGTCATGTGCAGGTCGATCTTCGGCCCGTAGAACGACCCCTCGCCCTCGCTCTCGGTGTAGTCGAGCCCGCTGGCGGCGAGCGCCTTGCGGAGGGCCTCCTCGGCGAAATCCCACTCCTCGTCCGTTCCCAGCTTGTTGTCGGGGCGAAGCGAGAGCTCCACCCTGATGTCGAGCTCGAAGAGGTCGTAGAGGAAGTAGGCGTACTCGAGGCAGGCCAGGAGCTCCTCGTGGATCTGCTCGTCGGTGCAGAAGACATGCGCGTCGTCCTGGACGAAATGCCTGACCCGCAGGAGCCCGTGCAGGGTGCCGGAGAGCTCGTTTCGATGTAGGTTGCCCGCCTCCGCTAGACGCAACGGCAGGTTGCGGTAGCTGTGCGAACCCTGGCCGTAGAGCAGGCAATGGCCGGGGCAGTTCATCGGTTTCAGCCCATACTCGCGCTCCTCCGCCTCGAGCGTGAACATGCTGTCCTTGTACTTCTCCCAGTGGCCCGACATGCGCCAGAGCTGGGCGTCGTAGAGCTGTGGGGTCCGGATCTCGGCGTACCCGCGGCGAAGGTTCTCGCGGCGGCGCAGGTCCTCGAGGGCATTCCAGATCACCATGCCCCGCGGGTGCCAGAAAGGCATCCCTGGCGCCAGATCTGAGAAGTCGAAGAGCTCGAGGTCCCGCCCGACCCGTCGGTGGTCTCGGCGCCGGGCCTCCTCGAGCCGGTGCAGATAGTCCTCGAGATCCTTCGGGTCGTAGAAGGCCGTTCCGTACACGCGCGTGAGCTGCGGCTTCGTCTCGTCGCCGCGCCAGTAGGCCCCCGCGAGGCTCGTGAGCTTGACGGCCTTGATCGGCTTCGCATCCTGGAGGTGCGGGCCGCGGCAGAGGTCGACGAAGTCACCCTGCTCGTAGAGCGAGAGGACCCCCTCGGCCGTGTCGACCAGCTCGACCTTGTAGGGCTCGCCCTGCTCCTCGAAGTAGCTGCGAGCCTCGTCCCGGTCGATCTCCCGGCGCTCGAACGTCCGGCCCTCGGCGATCTCGCGCCGAACCTCCTCCTCGAGGCGCTCGAGCGCCGCCTCCTGGACGGGCTCCGGAAACTCGAAGTCGTAGTAGAAGCCGTTCTCGATCGGCGGCCCGATCGCCACCTTCGTCCCGGGATAGAGTCTGCGCGCCGCCTCTGCGAGGAGATGCGCGGCCGAGTGGCGGAGGACGTACAGGGCATCGGGATCCTCCCGGTCTCTGGTCGTCAGGATCTGGATCTCCTGACCGTCGTCGAGCGGCAGCCTCACATCTCTCACCTCGCCGTTCGAGCGCACGAGGACAGCCTGCTCGGCGAGCTTCGGGCCGATCGCGCGAGCTGCGTCGAGGCCCGTCGCGCCCTCAGGGAGCTCGAGCTCCGAGCGATCTGGGAGGATGACCTTCATGAACGAGGAGAATACTCAGCCGCCAGACGAGCAAGACCCGGAGGAAACCGAGGAAGGATCGCCCATCCCGGATCCCGAGGACGAGGACGGGGCAGACGCTGACGACGTCCCGGGCGCGGTCTAACTAAGCGATCCCGCGGCGCCGAGGCTGCCCTCGGCTTCACGTGCGACGAGGCGCCGGTCGACGGTTCTCGTCTTCACCTTGCCCATCTGTGCGACCACCCAGCGGCGGCCGTGCAGATCGAAGGTCTCACCGAGCTCGAGCTCCCGGTCGAGCGTTATTCGAACAGTCTGAGAGCGCATGAGCCCCTCCACCTCGAGCATCATGTCGTAGGCGAGATCCTTCTTCACGCCTGCATTCTTCCCCATGGAGCGCGCCAGCCGCAACCCGGTCGACTGGTGGCGGCGAGAAGGAAAGCCTGAGCACAGGAATCCGGGCACGGGCGATCACCAGGTTGGCACCGCTCCGTTACCGGATCGACACACGCGGTTAGCCCGATCGATGATCTGGAGGTGGACGAGAATGGTGGACGCTCTACCCATGTAACAGTTCGGCAGAACGACCTCCGTACCCGCTGGTTTCGGGCTGGTGAAGTGGTGGTGAATGCCCATCGCACCGGAGATCGCGGCGCACGCCGAGTGCCGCTAGGATCGCCGCCGTGGCGCCGACTGAGACGATCGAGCGAGAGGTGAAGCTCGCCGCGCCGGACGGGTTCGAGCTACCTGACCTTGGCGGTGAGCCGCTCGAGCCACGAGTGTTCACGTCGACCTACTACGACACCTCCGACCATCGTCTCGCCCGCGCCGGGATCACGCTGCGCAGGCGGGTCGAGCGCGGGAAGGGACTCTGGCAGCTGAAGCTTCCCGAGGGGACCGCGCGACGGGAGCTCGAGCAGCCAGGTGGTCCGGGCGGACTGCCTCGGGAGTTCGCACAACTACTCGTCGCCCTTGCCCATGGGCGGGAGCTCTCGCCAATCGCCAAGCTTCGGACCCGACGGGCCGGATTCCGCGTTGCCGACAACGGGAACGGGAAGGCGGACGTCGTCCTCGACTCGGTCGCCATCATGGACGCCCGGCGTGTGGTCGGCCGGTTCACCGAGCTCGAAGTGGAGCTGGTGGAAGGTGACGAGCACGCCCTCGAAGCGATTTCTCGCGCACTCAAGAGGGCCGGCGCCGGGAAGGGCGAACGCCGACCCAAAGTCTTCCGCGTTCTCGGCCTCTCCGATGACGACACGGCCGCGCCGGCGGACGACGCGGCCGCTCTCAGAGCGATGCTCGGGCGTCAGCACGAGCAGATTCTGGCGAACGACCCGGGCGTCCGGCTCGGAGACGATCCCGAAGCAGTGCATCGCCTGCGGGTCGCAACGCGCAGGCTCCGCGCCGTGCTCCGCGCGGCCGCTCCCCTGCTCGAGCGCGAAAAGTCCGAGCCTTTGCGCGCAGAGCTGGCGTGGCTCGCGGACGTCCTCGGGCCCGTCCGCGACCTCGATGTCCTCGGGGAGTACCTCCGCACGGAGATCCGGGGGCTCGAGCCGACGGACGAGGCGGCAGCCGTCGAGCTC
>DASQGA010000241.1:0-10451 GCA_035632855.1 Gaiellaceae bacterium
ACCCGAAGGCCTTCTTCCCGCACGCGGCGTCGCTGCGTCAGGCTTTCGCCCATTGCGCAAGATTCCCCACTGCTGCCTCCCGTAGGAGTCTGGGCCGTGTCTCAGTCCCAGTGTGGCTGATCGTCCTCTCAGACCAGCTACCGATCGTCGCCTTGGTGGGCCATTACCCCACCAACTAGCTAATCGGCCGCGGGCTCATCCTCGGTCAGAGGCCGAAGCTACCTTTTCTCACGAGCCCGAAAGCTCGAGAGGCCATTCGGTATTAATCCGGGTTTCCCCGGGCTATCCCGAAACCGAGGGTAGATTACCCACGTGTTACTCACCCGTTCGCCGCTGTCCCCAGTCCCGAAGGACTGGTTCTCGCTCGACTTGCATGTGTTAGGCGCGCCGCCAGCGTTCGTCCTGAGCCAGGATCAAACTCTCCGTGAAAATCGGTTTGCTCTCGACTCCGAAGAGCCGTTTGCAAGCTGATTCAAGTTGAGCTTGAGCTCAAAGTCTCCCCTTCCCGAAGGAAGGTTCGACGGGGTGACTCTTTCTTAAGGCCTCCCACGCCAAAGCGCGAGAGGTCTCGACGTTCACGCTGTTGAGTTTTCAAAGACCGAACCTCTCCGCGGGCGGACACAAAAAAGCCTCCAACTCGCGCCGGAGGCCCCGAAGTCGATACTGAGTGTACCAGGCTTCTTCTCTAGGGCTCTCCATCGTCGAGTGCCGGGGGCTTCCCCGTGCCGTCCACTCGGGCGGCCGAGGAATGATAGCAACGGTCGAGGGGGTGTCAAGCGTCGGCAGGGGCCACAGAAACCCGTGCAAATCGGCGTTTTCCAGCTTGCAGGAGAGCCCCGTCCAGGCGGTCTGCGTCGACCTCGAGCTCGGCGACCGGCTCGCCGTCCAGCTTGACCGCTCCCTGGGCGATCAGACGCCTCGCCGCACTGGTGGATCCAACACCAAGATGGTCGACGAGAACGGCCGGCAGGTGAATGCTTCCTCCGGTTGCCGCGACTCGCACTACCGGTACCTCATCGGGGGCCTGGCCCTCGCGCACGACGCGCGTGAAGTGGGCCTCCGCGGGCCCTACCGCCGCCTCCCCGTGCGACCGCGCCACGATGAACTGCGCGAGTGCGAGCTTGGCCTCCAGAGGGTCGAGCTGGCGCGCGTCCTCGTCCGACTCCAGGACCAGGCGGTAGTAGTCGGGAAGGAGCGCGTCAGAGATCCGCATCGTCTTGCCGAACTGCTCCTCGGGTGGGTCGTTCAACCCAATGTAGTTCCCGAGCGAAGCGCTCATCTTGCGCCCGTCCGATCCGAGGAGGAGCGGCGTCGTCATGGCGACCTGAGGCTCGAGCCCGTAGGCCTGCATCACCTCACGGCCCGCCAACAGGTTGTAGAGCTGGTCGGTGCCTCCGAGCTCGACGTCGGCCTCGACCGCGACCGAGTCGTAAGCCTGCATCAGCGGATAGAGGAGCTCGGAGACCGAGATCGGCGCCTGCGCGGCGAAGCGGGTTGCGAAGTCGTCCCGCTCGAGAAGTCGCGCTACCGTGATCGTGCGCGTGAGTCGCACCACGGAGGCGAAGTCGAGCTTGCCGAGCCACTCGCCGTTGAAGCGGACTTCCGTCCGCTTCGGGTCGATGATCTGCGAGGCCTGCTCGAAGTAGCGCTTCGCGTTCGCATCGATCTCATCGTCGGAGAGCACCGGTCGCTCGGCCGAGCGGCCTGACGGATCGCCGATCCGGCCGGTGTAGTCGCCGACGATCAGCACCCCCTGGTGGCCTGCGCGCTGGAACGCGGCCATCCGCTGCAGCGGCAGCCCGTGGCCGACGTGGATGTCACGGGCCGTCGGATCGATCCCGAGCTTCACGCGAAGCGACCGGCCCAGATCCAGCTTGCGCTCGAGCTCCCCGTCCGGAAGAACGTGGACGGCGTTCCGCGTCAGCTCGCGGATGAGATCCGGGGCAGCCATGACCGCCCCGGATCATAGTGAGCACCCTCCGCTAGAACGGGTACGGCGCCAGAGCCCACGCGGCGGTCGCGTACCAGATGCCGAACGCGAGACTCGAGACGCCGAGCACCGGGGCGACTCCGTTGAACGACGTGCGGAGCGGGCGGCTGGTGAGTGTGAGTCCGAAGCCGGTTGACAGGAGGCACATCGAGACCGCGGTGAAGACGGCGAGCACGAGAAGCGACATCACTGCGAGCGCCGTCGACTCGACCGATGCGAGCAGGAGCACGCTGACTCCCGCACTTCCACCCATCCCGTGCACGAGCCCGATCCCGAAGGCACCGAGCGGTGTCCGCGTGCGATGCCGATGGGCGTGGCCGCGTTCTTCGGCGTGCGCGTGCAGATGCGAGTGCCGCTCGCCGTCGTGCTCGTGTCCGTGGACGTGGAACAGCCCTTGCCGCCACCGGACGAGCAACCGGACTGCAAGGTAGACGATCACCACCGCGACGGCCGTCTCTGCACCCTGCTGGACACGTTCCGGGAGGTACCGGTTGAGGAGCACCACCGGCAGGCCGAAAGCCATCAAGCTCAAGGCGTGACCCAGCCCCCACGCAAGCCCGAGCTCGCCGGCCCGGCGGGCCGCACGCTCCTTCCCGCTCGCCAGCAACGTGGTCACCGCAGCCAGGTGATCGGGATCAGAGGCATGGCGAAGGCCGAGTAGGACGGCGATCGCGAGCACGATCCAGAGCGAAGATCCGTCGGAGAGAGCAGCGATTCTGTCGTCGAGACCGAGCATCAGAACACCTCCGGGAGTGCTTTGGCGGTGAGGCCGATCCCCACCGCGAGGATGAGCAGCGCGCTCACTGACGGGAGCGCGCTCACGAGAGGGCCGTCTAGCCTCAGGCGGCGAAACGCACGCTGGGCGTAGACGGCGACGAGGCCGATCGAGGTGATGGTGGCGGCCAGACCGACGCTGAACGCGACGATGAGCGCCAGCCCCAGGCCGATCCGATGGAGCGCGATCGCGCTCAGGAGAACGACGAGCGCGGACGGGCACGGGAGTAAGCCGGCGGCCACTCCGACGCCGAGCAGGCCGCGCGCTCCCGGCTCGCCGTGGTCGTGATGGTGGTGGTGATGGTCGTGGCCGTGTGCGTGCGCATGCCGATGTCGTAGTCGGCTCCGCAGGACGGACGCACCGACCGCGACGACGAGGAGCCCCGAGACGACCGTGAGCCAGGGATAGAGCCGCTCGGGGACGATGAAACGTGAGAGCAGCAACGTCACCAGTCCGAGGGCGAAGACGCCGATCGTGTGCGTGACCGTGACGATGAGTCCGAGGTAGACGGCGTGACGGGGCCGCCCTCGTGACCCGACGAGGTAGCCGGCGACGATCGCCTTCCCGTGCCCCGGTGTGAGGGCATGCACGGCTCCCCAGAACGCCGCGACGACGAACGCGAGCAGCAGGGCACCGAATCCGAAGTCGGTCTCGATGAGCGACTCGAAACCCCCGCGGTCGTGCTCGGCCACCGCAGCGCCCGAGAGCGCAGGCGGCGCGCCGGGCTCTGCCCCCGGCTCGTAGCGCACCGTTGCCGCCACGAGGTCCAGCGGCGACTTCAGCAGATCCTTCGGATAGGCCCGCAGCGCGTCGCTCCGGCTTGTCGCGGGCACCGTGGAGCTTGCAATCGCGGCGCCGTCTCGGGCGCTGACCACGACCTCCCGCCAGCCGATCCGATTCGCGTAGTTCGTGTCCAGGAAGTCGAGCCTTGCGCCGGACCGGTCGGCGACGTACACCGCCTCGAAACGAAGCGTCTTGAGCCCACCCGCGCCTGGCCGGAACCGAGTCTCGTGCTCGAGCACCCGAAGTGAGGCGCGACGCCCGTCGATCCGGAGGTCGAGCCCGCCGACGATCTGCTCGGCGAACCCGGCCGCACGGACACGGTCTCCCTCCTGGAATGTCGGAATCTCGGCGAGGTCGAGGACGTAATGGACGTAGACGCGATTGCCGGCTAGCTCGATGCCGCTGTAGCGGTTGACGGTGAAGTTGCCCAGGGGATGTGCGGCTGCCGCACCGGGAAGGGTCAGCGCCACAAGCCCGAAAAGGAGCGCCAGCCGTCTCATCGCAGTGCCTCCCGGGCAACCGGGGCGTAGAGAAGCGAGAAGTGCCGGTTGACGGCGAGCGCGCGGGCGAAGAAGGACTTCGCTGCCTCGGGTCGTCCCAGACAGCGTTCGATCATGCCGCGGTGGAAGAGCTTGAGTCCGTCACGGGTTCCGAGGCGGAGCGCCCGAACCGAGTGCACTCGCGCGTCCCCGCACCGATTGTTCTTGAGGAGCGCCCACGCCAGCACGTCCTCCGCATCGATGCTCGGCGCCTGCGCATGAGCCTGCCGCGCGCGAGCGAGGGCGTCGCCCAGTTGCCGGCCGTGGTCGAGGTCGAAGAGCGCGGTTTCGAGCTCGGTTCGCACGCCGTTCGCGCGGAAGAGTCGGTCGATTGCAGCGACGAGTCGGTACGTCTCGCGTGCCTCCGCCTCGCGGCCAGCGGCGACGAGCGTGTCGCCGAGCGCGATCGCGTGCTGCGGCAGCGGCATCCTGGCCACGACTTCCCGGTAGCGGCGAACTGCATCGCCGAAGCGACCGCGTGTGGCATCGATGCGAGCGAGGGCGGCCTCCGCGTACGGATAGCCCGGGAAGACGGCCAACGCCTGGCGATAGGCCGCTTCCGCGGCCTGCAGCCGGTTTCCGTCGAACTCGAGGTTTCCGAGCTGTACGAGCGTCCAGGCCGCGCTCTCTCCGGTCGAAGCCGTCTCGACCGCCATCCGCATCGCGGCGATTGCCTGTCGGCGCCGTCCGAGAAGCTCACGCGCGTAGGAGACCCGCGTCAGCGCTGGAAGACCTGATCCCCGTGCGGCTATGCGGTCGAAGGCGGCAAAGCCCTCGCCGTACTGGCCGAGCTCGACGAGGCCGTCCCCCAGAATGCCGTATGCGGCCTCGGCGTCTGGGTTGATTCGAATCGCGCGCCTGGCAAGGTCGACGGCTTCCTCAAAGCGGTGACGCGAGGCCGCGACGGCGGCCAGGCCAGTCGTTGCCAGATAGCGATCGCCACCGGAGCGGAGCCCGCGCCGAAGGGCCGCTTCGGCGCGGCCGTAATCCGTGGGGTCGGCAGTCTCGCGGGCCCGCTGCTGGTAGGCGAGGCCGAGCTCGACCAGCGCCGCGCCGTCGCTCGGGCTGCGCTCGACACGGCGCTCGAGGACGGCGATGCCGGACGCCTTCGCGGGCGCGAGCCTGGCTCGTGCAGGGCCGGCCGCGAGCTTGCCCGCGGTGGACGGCTCGTCGAGCACGCCACCGAAAAACATGGCCGCAACGGCAATGATCCCTGCCGCACCTGCCACTAGAAGCTTGGCTCTCATTCGTTCCTCCTACGGACGGGCGGAAGGGCCCGCCAGACGGCGAGCCCTTCCGCGTCGGCCGTTACGGGTGGTTACCGACCTCGAACCCGCTCTCCGGGGTCCCGAGGTACGGGAACGCGCCGGGAAGTGGAGCGTCGTCGGTGTTGATGCCGTCGCCGGCCCGTGCAGCGATGTAGTTCGGGCCGCCGACGACGCGCACCGCGACGTCGAGCACGTCGTCACCCGGACGCCGGCCGTTCGGCCAGGCGGCCGGATCCGGCCCGCCGACCGCCAGCGGACCAAGGCGCTTCTGGTCTGCTAGCGGGGTGGGAGCGACGCTGAGGTCGAGGCGAAGAAGCTCGGACAGGCGCTTGTCTCCAGGCTCGTACTTGAGGAGGAGATCACGCAGATCCGTTCGCCCCGACGTCGCCGCCGGCACGCCGAAGACCGTCTGGAGCGCGAATGCAAGCCGTGGGTTGAGATAGAAGTCGAGGAACTGCTTCTCGTCCTCCGGCTCGACCGCGTTCCAGCGATCCTTCCGCGCGGTGGCGATGATCGTCTCGTTCACCAACGGGTTCGCGAGGCGCTGAACCTGCACCCACGAGCTCGAGTTCGAGCTCTCGCGATGTCCGATCCTTACCTTCTGGCGGCTCGTTGCCCCGTAGGCCCCGAGCTTCGGTTGCGAGGTCGCGTCCGCGCCCTTCCGGTCCTTCGTGAGCATCGAAGCCGGTACCTCGATGGCAATCGAGTGCACGTTGAACCCCGCCAGCTGGTCGAAGCCGAACGCGTTTGCATCGTCGTTTGCGTCCTCCGCCTCGGTCAGAAGCGGAAGCGGCGAGCGACGCAGGTTGAGGGTGTCGAAGACGCCGCCGAGGTCGATGTAGAACGGATCCTGCCGCTGGCCGGCGAAGATCCGGATCCCCTTCTTGGTCTCGTAGATGCCCTGCGAGGCGAGAGCCTCATAGTCGGGCATCGTGCGAGGGCCGACGTTCGAGGGAACAGCGATCAGGTTGCGGGCGATCTTCTTCTTCTTTCCCTGCTTGACCATCGTGACGGAGTACTTCTGCCGAAGGCCGATGCCCTCCGAGCCGGGCCCGTCGAGCGCGGTGATCGGAGGCAAGGCGACGTAGGAGAGCGGGAGACCCGCGTCCCGGATGACACCGCGGAACTCATTCTTGAACTGAACGCGGAACTCGATGTCGTCCTTGCCGTCCTTGTTGTTGTCGATCTTGAACTCGTACCGGACGCTCGGATCGAAGTTCCAGTAGTTCGGACCGGAGCTCGGCTCCTCGCCCGGGATGACGTCCATGATCATCACGACGTTGCCTTCGTGGCCCGGCTGGTAGCTCCGGAACATGAAGAAGTCCGAGATGTCCGCGGGGGCGTCGAGCGAGATTGCCGGCGCCTCCCTGTGGCTTGCTGCCTGCCCGGCGTCGGGGCCGAGGCCTCGTACGATCGCAATCGCGACCGCGCCGAGCACGAGGGCCAAGACCAAGGCGATTCTTCTCATACCTCTCCCTTCGTGACCCCTCGTTTCCCGGCCGTATTCGCCGGTCACCGAGATCCGGTTCACTGAACCGCGGCGACCGCCCCGGCGAATAGGCGTAATGACCGTGCTAGCGTTGACTGGCCCGGGACGGGCGACCGAGACGATGCGCCTGCGTCGCGACCACGCCCACCTCTCCGACGAAGCCCTGGTCGCACTCGTGGCTCGCTCCTCGGAGGCGGCGCTCGGTGAGCTCTACGACCGCTATGGCCCGGTCGCCTACGGCCTCGCCCTCCGAGTCGTTCGGGACCCGGCCTTCGCCGAGGACGTCGTCCAGGAAGCGTTTCTCGCCATCTGGCGCTCGGCGCCGCGATTCGTCCCTGAGCGCGGGAAGGCCAGCACGTGGATCATGACGTTCGTCCACCGTCGCGCGGTCGACCTCGTTCGGCGCGAGGAGCGCCGGCGCGGCGAGCCGCTCGAACGCGCCCACCAGGCGTCCGGCTCGACGGAGGAAGTTGCCTGGATGAAGTTCGAGCGGGAGCGGGTCCAGGAAGCTCTTGCCCAGCTCCCCGACCAGCAGCGGGAAGCGATCGAGCTCGCCTACTACGGCGGCTTCACGCAGGCGCAGCTGGCCGAAAGGCTTGGGCAGCCGCTCGGTACGATCAAGAGCAGGGTATTCAACGGGCTCGGACGACTTCGCGAGCTTCTCGCGGAGGGAACCGGCGATGAGGACAGATGGGACACGAAGACTTCTACGAGCTGACAGCCGCGTACGCGCTCGATGCTCTCGACAAGCAGGACGAGCTCTCCTACGTGGAGCACCTCCGCAGCTGCCCGCAGTGCCGGGAAGACCTCGGTGCAATCCAGGACACCGCTGGACTCCTCGCCTACGGAGCCGCAGCCGAGGCGCCCCCGCCCGCCCTGCGCGAGCGGATCCTGGACCAGGCCCGCAGCGAGCGCACCAACGTGATCCCGATTCGCCGGCGCTGGGCTCTCCCGGCTGCTGCCTCGGTTGCGGCGGTGGCAGCGATGGCTGCGATCGGCCTCGGCATCTGGGCGAGCTCGCTTCGATCCGATCTGAGCGGCGAGCGGGAGGCACGAACGGGGCTCGAGCAGGTCCTCAGCGTGATCTCCGATCCTGGGTCTGAGCGGGTCTCCCCCTCGGTCGGCAGCGGGACGCTGGTCGTTTCACCCACCGGAGCGGCGGCCCTCATCTTGTCGAACCTCGCTCCCGCTCCCAGCGGCAAGATCTACGAAGCCTGGATCGCTGAAGACCCCGCCCCGAAGCCGGCCGGCCTCTTCCAGGCAACCGGCGACAGGACACATGTGGCCTTGACGCGACCCGTGCCGAAGGGCGCTACGGTCATGGTCACCCTCGAGCCTGCCGGCGGCACCACAGAGCCTTCCGCCGAGCCGCTCTTCGCAGCCAAGGCTGCTTGAACCGCTCCGCGCTCCTTGGCGAATACCGAGGAACGCTCACAAAGGAGTCCAATCCATGCGAGACAGAAGTCCGGTTCAGGTCGGCGCGCTACTCGTCGGCATCGTCTTCCTCGCCGTCGGCGTGCTCGGGTTCATCCCCGGCATCACGACGAGCTACGGGGACATGAACTTCATCGGCGAGGGCTCGGAGGCGAAGCTCCTCGGCCTCTTCCAGGTGAACGTCGTCCACAACCTCGTTCACCTGCTCTTCGGCATCGTCGGCATCGCGCTGGCGAGGACGTGGAGCGGTGCCCGAACGTTCTTGATCGGCGGCGGCGTCGTCTACGCCGTCCTCTGGATCTACGGCATCGTCATCGACTTGAGCTCGGAAGCGAACTTCGTCTCGATGAACACGGCCGACAACTGGCTGCACCTCGGCCTCAGCGTCGGGATGATCGGGCTGGGCCTCGTCCTCAGCCGCCAGGTCGGCGGCGAGCACGCCGAGCGGCTCGCCAACCCTAGAGCCGCTTAGGACATCGGATAGAAGAGGAGGCGGGCAGACCCCCGCCTCCTCGTTCGGGTCCGCCGCTGCGACTACAATCAGGCCCTTCGTGCTGTTTCGACGAAGCAAGACGCCGAAGCCCCGTCGGCGCAGGATCCGCAAGCTTCGAGCACTCGTCCTGCTGCTCGTGGTCGGCCTGCTCTCGATGGTGGCCTTCACCTACGGGCTCGTGACCGCGATCGCCGGCGAGATTCCCAAGCTCGATCCCGCCAACCAGGCCGCCAACCTGACCCAGGACGGCTACGTCTACGCGTCCGACGGCAAGACGATCCTCGCCGTCCTGCGCGGCGAGGAGAGCCGCGTGATCGTGACCTCCGACCAGATCGCCCCCGTGGCGAAGCAGGCGATCGTCGCCGTCGAGGACCGCCGCTACTGGGAGCATCGAGGCGTGGACGTGCGCGGAATCGCGCGCGCGGTCTGGTCCGACCTCAGGCACAAGGAGGTCGTGCAGGGCGGCTCGACCATCACCCAGCAGTTCGTCAAGAACACGGTCACTGAGAACGACCGCACGATCAGCCGCAAGCTGAAGGAGGCCGCGCTCGCCTGGCAGCTCGAGCGGCGCTGGTCGAAGGACCGGATCCTGACCGCGTACCTGAACACGATCTTCTTCGGGAACGGCGCGTACGGCATCCAGATGGCTGCCCGCGTCTACTTCGACAAGCCAGCTCGGGACCTGGCGCTCGCGGAAGCAGCGCTCCTGGCCGGCATTCCTGCAAACCCGTCGGCCTATGACCCCGTCACGAACCCGGCCACTGCTCGGGCGCGGCGCGACACCGTGCTCGGGCTCATGCGCACGCAGGGCCTGGTGACGCGCGCGGACTACGAACAGGCGCTCGAGGTCCCGCTGCCCCGCCCGGAAGACGTGCGGCTCCCGGGTGCGCAGCGGCCCGCGCAGTACTTCGCCGAGTACGTGAAGCAGCAGCTCATCCCGTACTACGGCTCGGGCAAGGTGTTCGGCGGCGGGCTCCGCGTCCAGACGTCGATCGACCTGGAGCTCCAGAACCTCGCCCGCGATGCGATCGGGAAGTGGCTTCCCGACCCGAAGGGGCCGGCGGCGGCGCTCGTCGCGATCGACCCGCGTGACGGCAGGGTGCTCGCCATGGTCGGCGGCAACAGCTATCGCAAGAGCCAGTTCAACCTCGCCGTCCAGGGAGAGCGCCAGTCCGGCTCGTCGTTCAAGCCGTTCGTGCTTGCGGCCGCACTCGCGCAGGGCATCTCGCCCGTCACGAGCTTCACCTCGAGGCCGACGCTCATCAACCTTGGCGACAAGCTCTGGTCCGTGCACAACTACGAGGGCTCGTACCTCGGAACGATCGACCTGACGAAGGCGACGGTCTTCTCGGACAACTCGGTGTACGCGCAGCTCACCGCCCAGGTGGGCCCGAGGAACGTCGCCCGCATGGCCCATGCGCTCGGCATCAACAGCCGCCTGAACGACTATTTCGGAATCGGGCTCGGCATCGAGGCGGTGAACCCGCTCGAGATGGCGAGGGCCTTCTCGACGTTCGCCAACAACGGCGCGCGCGTCGACGGTCACCTCCTCGGGAACGTCCCGCGAGCGGTCCTCTGGGTCGGAGAGGACTGCAAAGGTCGGACGGTCCAGCTCAGCGAAGACCAATGCAAGCGGATCAGTGAGAACACTCCCACCGGGAAGCAGGTTCTCGATCCGAA
>DASQGA010000242.1:0-2853 GCA_035632855.1 Gaiellaceae bacterium
TCGCCGACGTACGAACGATCATGAGCGACGCGGGCTCGGCCCTCATGGGGATCGGCTTCGCAACGGGCGAGAACCGCGGCACGGAAGCCGCTACGAGAGCGTTGCAGTCGCCGCTGATCGACACCGAGATCGTCGGGGCGAAGGGCATACTCCTGTCGATCGCCGGTGGCGAAGATCTGACCCTGCAGGAGGTCAACGCGGCCGCGGAGGAGATCCGGAGCGCCGCCACCGAGGACACGAACATCATCTTCGGTGCGACCATCGACCCGAGGCTTACGGGCCAGGTCTGGGTCACGGTCGTCGCGACCGGGATCGGTAAGAAGGGCAGGCGGCCCGCGCCACGCGCGACCCTGGATCCCGGTCGGAGCGAGGAGCCTCTGGAGCCGCCGAGCTTCCTGCGCGACCTTTGATCGAGTTCTAATCGGTCCTGCGAACATCTAGGCTCTTCCGATGAAGGGCGCAATCGCGGCCGGACACCCCCTGACTGCCGAGGCCGGCGCGCGCATCCTTTCCGAAGGAGGGAACGCGGTCGACGCCTGCATCGCAGCTGCCTGTGTTTCCTGGGTCGCCGAGAGCCCGCTGACGGGCCCGGGAGGCGGCGGCTTCCTGCTCGTGCACCGGTCCAGGACGAGTCGAGGGCGTCCCGACACGCTGCTCGACTTCTTCGCGGCAGTGCCGGGAAAGGGTTTCCCGGACGAGAACCGGGCGGACATGGAGGAGGTCGCAGTCTCCTTCGACGGGACGACCTCCCAGGTGTTCCTGGTCGGCGGTGCGTCGTGCGCAGTGCCCGGTGCTGTCGCCGGGCTTTCGGCGGCACACCGCCTCTACGCGCGCCTGCCCTGGCACGTTCTGTTCCAGCCTGCGATCGAGCTCGCCCGGCGTGGCGTGCTCTTGAACGAGGCGCAGGGGTTCCTGCACGGCGTTCTCGACCCGATCCTCCGCTACGGTTCCGCTGCGCGTGCCATCTACGGGGAGGCCTGCGGGCTCGCCCAGGGAGAGACGCTCCACCTCGGGGACCTCGCGGCGACGCTCGAGCAGCTCGCGGACGAGGGCGAAGCCTCGTTCTACAGTGGCGAGCTCGCCTCGCGGCTGGCAGCCACCGTGCAGGAGCAGGGAGGCAGGATCACGTCCGAGGATCTGGCGACCTACCGCGTCGTCCGGCGGCGGCCCGTCCGAGTCACCTACCGCGGCGGGGAAATCGTCTCGAACCCGCCGCCTGCGGCCGGCGGTCTGCTGGTGGGGTTCGCACTGCGGGTGCTCGACCGGCTCGGCGAGGCGAAGCGGGCTGGGAGCGCCGGCGAGATCGCGACCCTGGCTGAGGTCATGCGCCAAGCGACAGGAGTGCGGGGGACGGGGTTCGTCAGCGGTCTGTACCGCGGCGGGATCTCGGGGCGGGTACTTGCGGATGAGCGGGTTCACCGCGCTGCGGACGCCGTTCGCGATGGACTCCGAGCGAGGGTCACGGAGCGCGCCGGGCCGCCGTCCACGACCCACATCAGTGTCGTCGACGCGGACGGGAACGCTGCGTCGCTCTCGGCGTCGACCGGGTGCGGCTCCGGCGTCGTCGTCCCGGGGACCGGCATCCACGTCAACAACATGCTGGGGGAGGCCGACCTCAACTCGGGCGGAACGGCCGGCTCTCCCGGTCGGCGCCTGACGAGCATGATGGCGCCGTCCGTCCTGCTCGAGGATGGGCGGCCGCGGCTCGTGCTCGGCAGCGCTGGGTCTGCTCGCCTCCGCGGGGCAATCGTGCAGATCATCCGGAACGTAGTCGACCACGAGCTCCCGCTCGAAGAAGCGCTCCCGGCGCCTCGCGTCCACTTCGGGGACGGGCAGCTCCACCTCGAGGGCGGAATCGACCCGGAGGTGGCGAACGAGCTCGAGGTGGACGGATATGACGTGGTGCGCTGGAGTGCTCGGAACCTCTACTTCGGCGGAGCAGCAGCGGTCGCGTACACGGCTGGCGGGGGTCTGGAAGCTGCGGGCGATCCACGGCGCGGCGGGGCTGGAGTCGTGGTCGGGTGAGCTTTCAGGTCCGGCACGCAGAGCCGGGGGACGCCGGCGCCTTGGTTGAGCTGGCAAGCGCGGTGGGGGCCGAGCCAGAGGGTTGGCTGATCACCGGCGGCGAATGGCGAAGCGCCGCGGAGGAGCGTCGTTACGTTCGAGCGATCCGCCGGTCGGCCCACGCGGCGGTCTTCGTGGCGGAGAACTCCACGGGCCTCGTGGGGCGGCTGTCGATCTCCAGGGACACACATCCGGCCAGCCGGCACGTCGCCGATCTCGGGCTTCTCGTCGCGCTCCCACATCGTCGCCGCGGAATCGGACGCGCGCTCATGGAGGCCGCCGAGGAGTGGGCCCGCACAGCAGGCGTGACGAAGATCGAGCTGCACGTCTTCCCTTACAACGACGCGGCTAAGGCCCTCTACCGTCAGCTCGGCTACGAGCAGGAGGGCTACCGCCGCGGGCACTACCGCCGCGGGAACGAGCTGGTCGACGCGATCCTCATGGCGAAGCAGGTCCGGAGCGACGGGTGAACGTGGGCCCATGACGGAGTTGCCAGAGACCGGCCGGGGAACCCTGACCTTCGAGGAGCAGGAGCTCGCTCACGACGAGGAGCTCTGGACCGACGAAGGCGGTGGTGACTACGAGGGGTGGTTCTGCGTCCGGACCGATCCGTTTCCCTGTCCGTCCGCAGGCTGCACCTTCGTCGCAAACTTCATGACGGCGGCGCACCTCATCCTCGTCTGGCAGGAGAGCGACGACCCGAACCTGCTGCGCCACGCCCAACGGGCCGTCGAAGTGGGCCGAAACCCGAGAATCGTCCCGTACGAGCGCGACTTCGGCCCGAGCGCG
>DASQGA010000243.1:0-4025 GCA_035632855.1 Gaiellaceae bacterium
GGGAAGGAGTCGAAGGAGTGATGGCTGGGATGCACCCGGAGGAACTTGAACTGCTCGCCTACCTGGAGGGCGAGCTCGACGACCAGCGTCGCGGACAGGTCGCCTCGCATCTGGAGACCTGCGAGATGTGCACGGACGACCTGCGTGCCGCCAAGGCAGGGAGAGCGGCTCTGCGCTCGGCGCCGATGATCGATTTGCCGGCGGAGCGCCTGGAGGCGCTGCTGACACGATTGCCGTCCCGAGCGGCGACATCCCCAGGTCTCCTCCGTCGAACGCTCCCCGTCGCTGCGGCGCTGGCGGCCGTCGCCGCACTGGCGGGCGGAGCCTTCGTGCTCGGGACGAGCGGCGAGGGCGACGACAGCGGAAGCGCCGGTGGCCTCACTCAGGACGAGGCGAGCAGTGCGGGCGGTGCCGATACCGGAGGCTCGGCGGGCGAGGTGCAGGAAGGCACGGTGACCGAGGCTTTCGAGGATGCCGAGACGTCACCTCTCAAGGCCAAGAGCGTCGCCGGCTCGCCCGCGAGCGTTGCGCGCCGCCTGCGCCGTGGCGGCTTCGACGCGGGCGTCGTCAACGGCGAGGTGATCGTCCGGGGCGCAACCCACGCGGAGGTTCGGAAGGCGCTCGAACCGCTCGGCCCCGGGTCGGTGCAGGTTTTCGTCCGACCCTGACACACCTGGACTTTCTAGGCCAGGTAGAAATAGAGCGCGTAGAGGAGCTCGACGGCCGGGCTCGTCGTGTGCACCGTCACGTCCGAGGGGACGTCGAGCAACGCCTGGGTGTAGTTGAAGATGATCTTCACGCCGGCCTCGACCACGTCGGTCGCAACCCGCTGGGCCTCGTCGTCTGGAACCGCGAGCACCGCGACGATGATCGCCTTCTCACGGAGGAGCTCCGAGAGACGGTCGTAGGCGAGTACCTCTCCCTGTCCGATCGGCTTGCCGACCTTTTCCGGGTCGACGTCGAACGCGGCCGCGATGTTGAACCCGTGGTCGGCGAAGATCGTCGAGCTGGCGATCGCCTGTCCGAGCCGACCGGCGCCGAAGAGCGCAATGTTGTGCTGCCCCTGCGTCCGCAGGATCTTGCGGATCTCGCCGGCCAGGGCGTCAATGTTGTAGCCGACACCCCGCTTCCCGAACTTGCCGAACCCGGACAGATCGCGCCGGATCTGGGTCGCGTTGATGTTCGTGTACTCGCTGATCTCCTGCGAGGAGATGCGCTCCTTGCCCATCTTGCCAGCCTGGGTGAGGACGCGGAGGTACTGGCTCAGCCGCGCGGCCACCCCGACGGTGAGCCGGTCGCCGTTACGGGTGGCCTCGGCGCCTTCGGCGGGGATCGGGACGTTGCTTACCACTTGTAACAGAGCATAGCTGCGGTGCTTTCCGTTCCGTAGCAGGAACGGTGGCTTACAAGCTTCCCGAATTTCGTTGACTTTGTGCTCCCAGTCTGAGGCGGAGCCCGTCGGGGTGAACGAAGTAAGTGAAAGCCTCCACACCGTCGACGGCGACGACCGGGAGGCGCGCGCGGTAGCGGCGCTCCAGCTCTGGGTCCCCTCCGATGTCAGTCTCCTCCAGCTCGAACGGGACCTCGGCGCGAACCTGCTCGAGGACGCTGCGTGCCGCGTCGCAGAGGTGACACCCGCTCGCGAAGTAGAGCCGGACGCGGTGCACTAGATGGTTGGTCGGTAATTGGCGCGCCCGCGGGGACGGGCCAGACCAAGCCAGGGTGTGCCATCGTCCGCAGGCAAGGCTAGAAGCCTTGACAAGGGCGAGGGTGCGGCCTGGCGCCGTGTCTGGGCCGCCATCCGAGGGCGTGGTAGTTGCCGATCAACCATCTAGCTCAGGGGTAGAGGCCACGGATGGTCGTCGCCTCTGAGACGCGCCTCACCGCGATCGCGTAGGCGGCCTGGCGCATCGAGACTTGTCGCTCCTCGTGGACGCCCCAGGTGTCCGAGAAGGCTCGCGTCACGATGTCGTTCAACTTCGCGTTCACCTCGTTCTCCTTCCAGAAGTACTCCTGGAGGCCTTGCACCCATTCGAAGTAGGAGACGACGACACCCCCCGCGTTGGCGAGGACGTCGGGCAGCACGAGGACTCCACGGTCCTCGAGAATTCGGTCCGCCTCGAGGGTCACCGGGCCGTTCGCGCCCTCGCAGATAACCGGAGCCCTGACCTTGTCGGCGTTCTCCTCGGTGATCACCTGCTCGAGCGCGCAGGGGGCGAGGACGTCGCAGTCCAGCAGGAGGAGCTCCTCGTTGGTGACGGGCTCGGCGCCCTCGAGGTCCTCGAGCGTTCCCCGCCGGCGTTTGTGCTCGACAACGGCCTGAACGTCGAGGCCGGCTGGATTGTGTACTCCACCGGAGGAGTCGGAGACGGCGACGATGGACGCGCCCTCCTCCGCGAGGAAGAGCGCGAGGTTTCGCCCTACGTTTCCGAGCCCCTGAACCACGATGCGACAGCCCTCAATGCTCTGGCCTTGCTTTCGCAGCGCTTCGCGCACGCAGTACGAGGCACCGCGGGCCGTGGCCTGCATCCGCCCCAGCGAGCCGCCGACCTCGAGCGGCTTTCCGGTCACAACGCCGAGGACCGAGTAGCCCTTGTTCATGGAATAGGTATCGAAGATCCAGGCCATTTCGCGGGAGCTGGTGCCCACATCGGGCGCCGGGATGTCGACCTCGGGGCCGATCAGGTTGATGATCTCAGTCGTGTAGCGGCGCGTCAGGCGCTCCAGCTCGCTCAGCGAGAGCAGCTTGGGGTCGCACACGACGGCGCCCTTCGCGCCGCCGAACGGAAGCGCCATGAGAGCGCACTTCCACGTCATCCACATGGCGAGCGCCTTCGTCTCTTCGAGAGTCACGCCCGGGTGGTAGCGGATGCCGCCCTTCGAAGGCCCGCGCGCGACGTTGTGCGTGATCCGAAAGCCGGTGTACACGTTGACGGAGCCGTCGTCCATGCGGACCGGCACGGAGACCTCAACCGAGCGCTTGCACTCGAGGAGCACCTCCAGCATGTTCTCCGTCACATCGACGAGCACGGCGACCTGGCGGAGCTGCTCGCGGGCCATCTCCCACGGATCGCGCTTCAGGTGGGACGCGCTCGCCTCGATGGTTGCCACGCCTAACCCTCCTCCTGCCCGGAGATCGTGAACGTGACCTTCGCAGTCGAGGGCGGCGTGCCCTCCGCACCCTCGACCGGCTCCGCCGTAAGTCTGAGCTCGTAGTCGCCCGCCCGGAGGGTGTTCCCAAGCGGGCCACGGCCGGTCAGGCCGAAGGCGTAGCGGCCCGGCAGCAGGTCGCGCAGGCGGAAGAGTGTCCCGAGTCTCTTGCCGGCGGCTGTCCAGAGCTCGGCCTCGAGGAGGCGAACCGGCTCGATCGTCTGCCCCTCGGCACCCTGGTCGACGGCTCCCACCCTGAAGGCGACCACGGTCGGAGCCGCCGGCGAAGGCGCGAAGGAGTCGTTCGAGAGCCGGATGCCACCCACCAGCGAGCCTGGCCTCGGCGGCGCGAAAGAAACCGCCCAGGGGAGGCGCACGGGCCGCGAGCCCTCGGGCTGGACCACGAAGACGCCCGCCGACAAGCCAGAGCCTCCGGCCGGCGCGGAGGCCTGCAGGACGACATCGCCTGCGTGGCCCGGCCGGAGTGTCATGGCTGCCGGGCTCGCAGCGAACCGCACCTCGGACCCGGCACTCGAGTCCTTGGCGACGCCGAACGAGATGCGAAGGGTGCGGGTTGAGAGATTCCGCACGCTGATGCCCCGGATCACGCTCCAGCCCGAGCCGGTTGCCTTTCCGAGCGCGAGCGAGGCCGGCTCGACGGCCAGCTCCGTGGAGGCGGCGCCCTGGAGGTCGAGCGCACCTGCTCCCTCGACCGTAACGCCGCCGGACGCCTGAGCCTCGAGCTGGCGCGCGCTCCCGACCAGGAGCCCGCGAAGCTCGCCGGCCGACAGGTCTGGGCGGGCGTCCGCCAGGAGCGCCGCCGCACCGGCGACCACAGCCGCGGCCGCGCTCGAGCCCGTGGCAGTCGCGACGCG
>DASQGA010000244.1:0-7200 GCA_035632855.1 Gaiellaceae bacterium
GGTCAGGAACCCGTCCAGGCGTGCCACTACGCGCGGTGTCCCGGTCAGACGGTCGACGTCGACGACGCCCTGGAATCCGAGCGAGCGGAGCAGGCCGGCCTGCGCCGCGCGCATGGACGCGGTGATGCGTGCCTCCTGGCCGAGCGCAGCCGGCTCGAGCCGGACGTCGAAGAAGGACCGCCCCTCCTGCTTCTTCGAGGGGCCGACAGCGCCTGCGGTGCCCGCCAGAAACAGTAGGGCAGAAACGCTGACGCAGGCCGTTCCGATCGCACGGCGCGGCCAGGACGTGCGCGGTAGACCCCAGGCACGACTCACGTGACAATCTCTATACAGGCGGCAGGCACCCACATCAAATCATCGGGCCTGCGACGGACGCTCTTGAATCAGTGCCCTTGAGGTCAATCCGTCGATGGCGAAGCGCACCCCCCGCCGCTGGGGAACCTAGGCTTCGTCCGATGGACGAGCGCGTGCTGCTCGTGGAGGACGACTCCTCGATCCGGGAGGTGGCCGCGCTTGGCTTGACGCAAGCCGGCTTCGCAGTCACGACGGCATCCGACGGCAGGCAAGCTCTCCTCGAGTTCCGGCAGGGTTCGTTCGATCTCGTCGTCCTCGACGTGATGCTCCCCGAGCTCGACGGGTTCGAGGTCTGCCGCGAGATCCGCCGCGAGAGCCGCGTTCCGATCGTGATGCTGTCGGCGCGGAGCGACACGGTCGACGTGGTGGTCGGGCTCGAGCTCGGCGCCGACGACTACGTCACGAAGCCGTTCGAGCTACCCGAGCTCGTTGCGCGGGCGAGGGCGGTCATGCGGCGAGCCGGCGAAGATCCTCCGGAGCAGGCGCTTGCAGTCGGGGCGCTCGAGATCGACCCGGCCGGCTTCGAGGTGCGACGAGATGGGGAGCGGATCGAGCTGACGGCAACCGAGTTCCGGCTCCTCCTCGAACTGGCCAGGCGACCGCGGCAGGTGTTCACGCGAGAGCTCCTCCTCGAGCGGGTCTGGAGTTACGACTATCTGGGCGACTCCCGGCTCGTCGATGTGGCCATCCAGCGCCTGCGGGCAAAGGTGGAGGCCGATCCCAAGCACCCCACGCTCCTCCAGACCGTCCGGGGAGTCGGCTACAGGCTGGATCCGAGCGGATGAGCGCGCTGTCCCCGATCAGGCCGGGGCGGCTCCGCCGACGCCTGACGATCGCGTTCATGCTCGTCGCCGCGCTCTCCGGGGCCGCACTCGCCGCCGGCTCCTATCTGGTCGCCCGGGAGAGTCGCCTGGACGACTCGGTCGAGCGGGCGCTCGACCAGTCGCGCTTCAACCTCGAGTTCGCCTCCGCAGTCCTCGCCCCGCCGCAATCGCGGACGGAGGCGGTGCGCCAGCTTTTGGACGCCCTCGAGCGCCGGAGCGGGTTCGCGACTGCGGTCAGCGTCGAGGGGCAGGACTTCTCCTCGAGCATCTCCATCCGCGCGGCACAGGCGCCGCCGGACCTCGTGGCGCAGGTTCGGCGAGGGCAGCTGGCCTACCAGCGCACCGAGGTTGCGGGCGTTCCCTATCTCGTGGTTGGAGGGCGCGTCTCCGAGGCCGAGCTCTACTTCTTCTTCACGGAAGCGCAGCTCTTCGACGAGCTCGGCCAGCTGCGCACGATCCTGCTCGTCGGCCTCGCGCTGCTCGTGTTGGTGGCCGGTGGCGTTGGCGCGCTAGTCGCACGCCGAACGCTAGCGCCGGTCGCAGAGGCGAGCGCTGCCGCGCGGTCGCTCGCAGAAGGGCTCCTGGCAACTCGCCTGCCACCGGGCGGGCGGGACGAGTTCGGGGCCTGGGCGGCGTCCTTCAACGAGATGGCCGACGCACTCGAGGGAAAGATCGCGGCCCTCTCAGAGGCGCAGGCGCGCGAACGGAGGTTCACCTCCGACGTCGCCCACGAGCTCCGGACGCCGGTGACGGCCCTGGTCGGCGAAGCTTCGCTCCTCTCGGAGCATCTCGACCGGATGCCGCCGGAGGCTCGCCGCCCGGCCGAGCTCGTCGTCGCCGACATCGCCCGCCTCCGCCGCCTCGTCGAAGACCTGATGGAGATCTCCCGCCTCGACGCGGGCCAGGGAGCCGTGCGGCTCGAGCCCGTCGACCTGGCAACTCTCGTTGGGACGACCATCCGTGCCCGGGGCTGGAGCGATCGCGTTCGCGTGGAGGGGGCCGGCACGGTGCTGGAGAGCGACCGCCGTCGACTGGAGCAGATCGTCGCGAACCTCGTCGGCAACGCGCTCGAGCACGGCGGCAGGGACGTTGCCCTGCGAACGGGTGCCGACGGCGTCGGAGCTTTCGTCGAGGTCGAAGATCACGGGGGCGGCATGACGCCGGAGCACCTGCAGCGCATCTTCGACCGATTCTACAAGGCAGATCCGTCGCGAACCGGCTCCGGGAGCGGGCTCGGGCTCGCGATCGCGCTCGAGAACGCGCGCCTGCTCGGCGGCGAGATCGAGGTCTGGAGCGAGCCGGGCCGCGGCAGCCGGTTCACCCTGCGGCTGCCTCTGCCTGTGGCGAAACCGTTACAGAGCGGAGACGGGCCCGTTGCAGGAGCGGCGCAGGATGAGGCGCATAACCGAGCAGGAGGGTGACCATGAAGCGCCTCGCACTGATCGTGATCGGCTTCGGCCTCGTCGGAGGCGCCGGACTCGCGGCCGCCGGCTGCGGTCAGGAGGAAGCCGTTCCCGTCGGCGCCGTCTCGACGGAGGTGGCGGCCGATCAGACGGTGACAGGCTCGGCGACGGCGACGGCACCGCCACCCACCGCGACCGGCTCCGGCACCGTCGTCGACCCCGCGTCGGGCAGCGCGTCGGGCGTCCTCTTCGAAGTTTGGCTCACGCGGGGCGAGTCCCTCTTCCTCACCTGGCGTGAGCATGAGGGCACGCCACGGGTCGGGACGGCAGCCATGGAAGACCTCCTCGCAGGACCGACGCCCCTGGAAGCCAGCGCGGGCGTGGCCACAGTCATTCCGGCCGGCACCCGCCTCCTCGGCCTCACGATTCCAAAGGGCGTCGCGACGGTCGACCTGAGCTCCGAGTTCGAGTCTGGCGGCGGCTCGGCCTCGATGTCCGCCAGGCTCGCCCAGGTCGCGTGCACCCTCGACCAGTTCGAGACTGTCAAGGGCGTTAGCTTCGAGCTCGACGGACAGCCCGTAGATGTGTTCTCGGGCGAAGGGATCGTTCTCGACCATCCGGTCCGGTGCCGCGACTACGCGGATCTCCTCCCCGTCATCCTCGTCGAGCACCCCTCGATCGGTCAGCGTGTCGAGAGCGGCGTCACGGTGTCGGGGAGCGCCAACGTCTTCGAGGCCAACGTGACGGTTCGGGTCCTCGACGCGGGCGGCACCGAGATGGCCAGCGGCTTCACCACGGCGACCTGCGGGACCGGCTGTCGCGGCACGTTCTCGATCGAGATGGACTTCGAGGTCACGCACGAGCAGGCGGGGACTCTTGTCATCTCCGACGATGACGCCGCGGGTACAGGAAAACCGCCGCACGAGGTCCGCATTCCAGTCACCCTCATGCCGAGCTGAGATCGGCCGATAAGGGTTCCCAGAAGAGCCCCTGGGCCGCAGGGGCTCTTCCCTTTAACCCCTTGAACGGGTACCGGAGAGGCCGTAGCTCCCGGAAGACGGCCTGCCCCGGCAAGAGGCCGGCAAGACCGACTAGGCCGCGAGGGACCTGCCGTCGTGAGAAGGTGAGACGTGCGGATTCGCTCGGACCTCCCGCGCCCGGCGCGCGAGATCGAGAACGTCTGGATTCCCATGGCGGACGGAACCCGCTTGGCCGCGAAGGTCTGGCTTCCCGAGGACTCCGAGGTCGAGCCGGTGCCGGCGATCCTCGAGTACATCCCTTACCGGAAGAACGACTGGACTTGGCTTCGCGACTCCACCATGCACCCCTACTTCGCCGGGCACGGGTACGCGTGCCTGCGGGTCGACCTGCGCGGAGCCGGCGACTCAGACGGGATCCTCCTCGACGAGTATCTGAAGCAGGAGCAGGACGACGCGGTCGAGGCTATCGCCTGGATCGCGGCCCAGCCCTGGTGTACGGGCGCCGTGGGCATGTTCGGGATCTCCTGGGGCGGCTTCAACGGGCTCCAGGTCGCAGCCCGACGCCCGCCCGCCCTGAAGACGGTGATCACGCTCTGCTCCACCGACGACCGCTACGCCGACGACGTGCACTACATGGGCGGCTGCGTGCTCGGGGTGGACATGCTGCCCTGGGCCTCGGCCATGCACGTCTGGAACGGAACGCCGCCCGACCCGGCCAACGTGGGCGACGACTGGCGCGAGACCTGGCTGAAGCGGCTGAAGGAGACGCCGCCGTACATCGAGGCCTGGCTCGCGCACCAGCGTCGCGACGCGTACTGGCAGCACGGCTCGGTCTGCGAGGACTTCTCCGCGATCGAGTGCCCGGTCTACGCGATCGGGGGCTGGGTGGACGGGTACTCGAACGCAATCCCGAGGCTCCTCGAAGGGCTGCCTGGGATCAGTAAGGGCCTGATCGGACCATGGGGACACGGCTTTCCTCACGACGCCTTCCCCGGCCCGCAGATCGGCTTCCTCCAGGAGTGCCTCCGCTGGTGGGACCGGTGGCTGAAGGGAAAGGAGAACGGCGTCGAGAAGGAGCCGGCACTGCGCGCCTGGATGCAGGACGCGACCGGGCCGAACGCCCAGCCGGACGAGCGGCCGGGCCGCTGGGTTGCGGAGCCGACCTGGCCTCGTTCGCGCCAGGAGCTGCGCCGGCTCGGGCTCGGCGACGGCACGCTCGACCAGAGCTCCCCCCGGGAGGTGCGGCTCGACTTACTGGGGGCGCAGGCGTGCGGGCTCGACGCCGGTCTCTGGTGTCCCTACGGCGACGCGCTCGACCAGCCGCCGGATCAGCGATCCGAGGACGGGCTCTCCCTCACGTTCGACTCGCCTCCGCTCGAAGAGCCTTTCGAGCTCTTCGGCTTCCCGGAAGCCGTGCTCGCTCTCGCCGTCGACCGCCCGCGCGCGCTCGTCGCGGTCCGGCTCTGCGACGTTGCGCCGAACGGCCAGTCGACTCTCGTCACACGAGGCCTACTGAACCTCACACACAGGGAGTCCCACGAGGAGCCGAAGCCACTCGAGCCCGGGCGGGACTACGAGGTTCGCGTCAGGCTGAACGCGATCGCACACTCGTTCCCGGTTGGGCACCGGCTGCGGCTCGCCGTCTCGCCGACCTACTGGCCGTGGGCGTGGCCGTCTCCCGAGCCCGTGACCCTCTCCCTCTCGACCGGCTCGAGCCGGCTGGAGTTGCCCGTTCGCCTGCCGCAAGCCGCGGATCTGGAGCTGGTGCCGTTCCAACCGCCGGAGGGCTCGGCGCCGATCGAGGTGGACGAGCTCGCGCCCGCGTCGGCAGCCCGGAGAATCGAGCACGACGTGGCGAGCGGAGCGGTCACGCTCACCTACGAGTACGGCGGCGGCAGGCGCGTGCTCCCGAACGGGATCGAGCTCGAGGACGTCGGGCGGGAGATCTTTACGATTGTCGAGGGAGATCCGCTGTCGGCCCGGGTCCGGTGCGAGGGTCTCGTCGCGCTCGGCCGCGGCGACTGGCGCACCCGGGTCGAGACGGCGAGCGAGATGTGGTGTGACGCCGACCACTTCCACACACGGAACCGGATCGAGGCGTTCGAAAGCGGGGAGAAGGTGCACGAGGACGAACGAACCTTCAGCGTCCCCCGCGACCTCGTCTGAGGACATGTCGGGGTCAGACCCCTGCCCGTCCCGTCGAGCCAGGTCCCGGGGCCAGGCCCGCGGCCACGTCACTTGCGGCCGGTGCACGGGCGAAGGGCATCGCTGCAAGCCTCCGCCGGCCCGCTGCCGACGCTCGCTCCACGACCACGTCCAGAGCGGGCATGACTAGGGGTCAGGCCCCGGGACATGTCCGTGCAGGCCCCGGGACATGTCCGAGACGGCCGCGGGGTGTCCCGGCGCTCGGGCTAGGCCCGGATGCAAGCTGCCTGGTGCCCGGGCGACTGGCTGCCCGCGGGACGCCTGAGCTCCGGATCGATCTGCTTGCAGTCTGCGATCGCGATCGGGCAGCGTGGATGGAAGCGGCACCCGGCCGGGATATGCACGGGGTCGGGCGTCTCGCCCTGGAGGATCTGGGGACGGGAGCGCTCCCGCGGGTCCGGCTTCGGAACAACCGAGAGTAGTGCCTTCGTGTACGGATGCTGCGGATTTCGAACGAGCTCTCGCGCAGGGCCTTCCTCGACGATCCGTCCCAGGTACATGACCGCGATCCGGTCCGCGAAATGGGCGGCAGTCGAGAGGTCGTGCGTGATCATGAGGATCCCGAGACCCTCCTGGCGCAGCCCGTCCAGAAGCCGCAGGACGCCGGCCCGCACGGAGACGTCGAGCATCGAGACGGGCTCGTCGGCGACGAGAAGCTCCGGGTCGAGGACGAGGCTCGACGCGATCGCGACCCGCTGTCGCTGGCCGCCGGAAAGCTCGTGAGGGAACCGGTCGACGTAGAGCTCGGGCGGAGTCAGTCCCGCGCGCGACAGGGCCTCCTCCACGAGCCGGCGTCGCTCCGCCCGGGAGCCGACGCCGTGCACGAGGAGCGGCTCCTCGACGGTCGACCGCACCCGGAACCTGGGGTCGAGCGACTCGTAGGGGTCCTGGTAGATCATCTGCATTTGCCGCCTGTAGGGCCTGAGCGCCCGATTCGAGAGGCCCGTGAGCTCCTCGCCCTTGAAGCGGACCGTGCCTGCGTCGGGCTCGACGAGCTGCATGACGGAGTGAGCCGTTGTCGTCTTCCCACAGCCGGACTCGCCGACGAGAGCGAGCATCTCGCCTTCGCGCACGGTGAAGGAAACACCCTCGACGGCGTGTACGTAGGTCTTCGGCCGGCGAGCGAGCGAGTTGGCGATGCCGCGCGGAATGGGGTACCGCGTCACCAGCCCCTCGACGGCGAGAAGGGGCGCGGTCCCGTTCGTGCTCACGACGCCGAGACCACCGCGGGGTCGTTCAGGTGGCAGGCCGCGTCGTGCTCGGCGCCGACCTGGAGGAGCCGTGGCTTGACGACCGGGCACGGGGAGAACGTTTTGTCGCACCGCGGCGCGAACGGGCAGCCTGCGATTTCACGATCGAGCCTGGGAGGAGAGCCTGGAATGGACACAACGTCGCCCTCTCCCAGAAGATCGGGCGTTGCCGCGAACAGAAGCC
>DASQGA010000245.1:0-2903 GCA_035632855.1 Gaiellaceae bacterium
GGGGTCACGGCGCGGCGCTGGCGCTGCCGGCGACCCTCGAGATTCACTGTCGTCCCGTCCCGCTCCAGGTAGCTCGAGCCTGGAACGACTAGGTGGGACAGGAGCGTGTGCTCGCCCATGAACATGGCGGTCGTCAGGACGAAGCGCGCGCGGGCCGCGAGCTCGAGGACGCGTGGGTCGTAGACAGCTTCGTCGCCCGAGATCACGAGCGCCCCGATCTCCCCCTCCTGCGGAGGGCCGGAGCCACGCCCCGCCCCTGCTCCGTACCACGCCGATGCGACCCCAGGACCGTTCGGCGTCCGGGGGAGGACGTATAGCGCGACCTCGCCCGGGAGCGACGCTGCGAGCGCGGTCGCGGCCCGGCCGCCGTCGGGTGCATCCTGCGACCACACGATTGCGACGCTCGCGGCAGCTCGAAGCCGCTCCGCGATCTCAGGGGGTGGGGAGGCGCAGAACGCGCCGGCCCGGCCCGGCCCGACCTGCACGCGGCCGGTTGGCCCGGCCAGGATCACCTCGGCGCCGTTCCGCCGGGCTGCCTTCACCCAGAGGTCGACGACCGGCGCGCGCTCGACGACCGGGTCGTCGCCGACGACGAGGCAAACCTCCGAGTCCCTGATCGCCGAAAGCGGGGACCGGAAGCCGTCGAGCACCGGGTCGAGGTCGTCGGGGAGGAGCGCCACCGCTGAGGGACCGAGGCCCTGGCGGACGAGGCGAGCGAGCGCGGTTGCGTGCTCGACTGACTCGGCTCCCGAGAACGCGACGACGACCGACCCGGCCGCTTCGCGGAGGCCCCGTTCAGCCTCGTCGAGCGCTTGCTCGATCGTTACCCGGTCGAAGCCGCGCCGGCGGACCCGGAGCAGCGGAGCCTGGATCCTGTCGTCAGCCCGAAGATGGCCGAAGGTAAACCGGCCCTTGTCGCAGAGCCAGCCGTCATCGACCTCGGGGTGGTTCCGGGAGAGGACCCGCTGCGCCTTTCCCTCGCGGACCGTGACCCACGTGTTGCAGCCGACGGGGCAGAGCCCGCACACGGTCGGGACGTTGTCGATCTCCCAGGGGCGAGCCTTGAAGCGATAGGTGGCGGGCAGGAGCGCGCCGACCGGGCAGAGCTCCGTCACGTTCCCGGAGAAATGCGCCCGGTACGGCTCGTCCTCGAAGGTCGCGATCAGGGAGCTCGCGCCGCGGTTCTTCGCCACGAGCTGGCCATCCTCCGAGACGCCCTCGGAGAAGCGCGTGCAGCGGTAGCAGAGAATGCAGCGCTCGCGGTCGAGCGTGATCGTCGGAGAGATCGGGATCGGCTTGTCGAAAGTCCGCTTCGGGAAGACCATTCGGGTCCTGCCGGGACCCCAGCGGAAGGTCAGGTCCTGGAGTGGGCACTCGCCGCCCTTGTCGCAGTCGGGGCAGTCGAGCGGATGGTTCAGGAGGATGAACTCGAGGACCGCGTTCTGGCCTTCGGCCGCCTGCTCGCTCGTCTGGGCGGTGCGGAGCACGAGCTCGTCCTGTGCGGTCATCGTGCAGGCCGCCTGGAGCTTTGGCATGCCCTCGACCTCGCAGAGACACATGCGACACGCACCGACGGGCGGCCCGAGGCGCGGCTCGTAGCAGAAGACGGGGATCTCGATGCCCGCCGAGAGGGCCGTCTCGATTATGCCCGTGCCCTTCGGCACGCGGATCTCGCGGCCGTCGACTTTGACAGTGACGAGCTCCGTGGTGCTCATGCCAGCTCGTGCACAGGCACCTCGATCTGCGCCCGCAGGTGAGCGTGGTGCTGGTCGACCGGGGCGAGGACGTGGTCCAGGGTCGACTCGCCGCCGAACGGGCAGTCGCCCTCGTCGATGTGCTGCCGGAACTCGTCGCGGAATTTCGCCACGTAGCTCGCCACGGGCATCGCGGCGGCGTCGCCGAGCGGGCAGAGGCAGTTGCCGAGGATCCGGTCGCAGACGTCGAGCAGGAGGTCGAGATCGCCGTGCGACGCCTCGCCCTCCTCGATCTTCCTGAGAATCTGCACCATCCAGCGCGTCCCCTCGCGGCAGGGTGTGCACTTCCCGCACGACTCGTGCATGTAGAACTGCGCCACCCGGAGCCCAAGCTGCACCATGCAGCAGCGATCGTCGATCACGATCACGGCTCCGGAGCCGAGCATCGTGCCCACCTTCGCCATTGCATCGAAGTCGAGCGGCGTGTCGACTTCGTCGGCGCTCATGACTGGAACTGACGAGCCACCGGGGATGATCGCCTTCAGCTCGTGCCCGCCCGGAATGCCGCCGCCGAGGTCGAAGATCAGCGTCCTGAGCGGCGTGCCAAGCTCGAGCTCGTAATTGCCCCCGTTCGCGACGTTGCCCGAGAGGGAGAAGACGCGGGTGCCCGTGGAGTTCTCGACTCCGAGCTTCGCGTACTCCTCGCCGCCGAGCCGAATGATGTCGGGCACGGTCGCAATGGTCTCGACGTTGTTGATCAGTGTCGGCGAGGCGTAAAGGCCCGAGATGGCAGGAAACGGTGGCTTCGACCGCGGCTGGCCGCGCTTGCCCTCGAGCGACTCGAGGAGTGCAGTCTCCTCACCGCAGATGTAGGCACCGGCCCCGCGGTGGACGACGATCGTGACGGAGGTGCCGGAACCCAGCACGTTCGGCCCCACGTAGCCGGCTGCCAGGGCCTGCTCGAGCGCAGCCCGGATGATCTCGTATTCGGCCAGGTATTCGCCCCGGATGTAGATGAAGGCCGTCTCGGCGCCGATTGCGTGGCTGACGATGACGGTGCCCTCGATCAGCGCGTGCGGGGTCGCGAACATGATCTCGCGGTCCTTGAAGGTGCCCGGCTCGGATTCGTCCGCGTTGACCGTGAGATAGATCGGCTTCTCCGTCTCGCCCGGCTTGGGGAGGAAGCTGGCCTTGCGTCCGGTTGGGAAG
>DASQGA010000246.1:0-2220 GCA_035632855.1 Gaiellaceae bacterium
CTGCTGCTCGGGTACGCGTACTTCCGCGCCGCCGGCGAGGCCACGGCGCTCGTCTCGATCGGCCTCGTGTCCTTCGCGGCCGTCGCGCAGTTCGCTCCGGCGGTGCTGGGCGGGATCTTCTGGAAGGGCGGGAGCAAGAGCGGCGCGCTCGTGGGGCTGAGCGCCGGCTTCCTGCTCTGGGCCTACACCCTGCTCCTACCGTCGTTCGCGCGCTCCGGCTGGCTGCCCGAGAGCTTCCTGGAGGGCGGGCCCCTCGGCGTCGAGGCGCTCAGACCGGAGCAGCTCTTCGGGCTCGCGGGGCTCGACGGAGTCTCGCATGCCATGTTCTGGACCATGCTGGTGAACGTGGGCTGCTACGTCGGCGTCTCGCTGTTCTCGCGGCGGAGCGCCGCCGAGCACGGTCAGGCGGCGCTGTTCGTCGACGTGTTCCGCGAGAGGGGCCAAGGATCGCGCTTCTGGCGCGGAAGCGCTGCCGTCGCCGACCTCGAGTCCCTGCTTGCGCGCTTCCTCGGACCTCAGCGGGCGAGCGAGGCGCTGCTGGAGTACGCGCGCGAGCGCGGCCTCGAGGGGTGGGACGGGGCCAAGGCCGACGGCCCGCTCGTCCACCACGTCGAGACGCTGCTGGCCGGCTCGATCGGGGCGGCGTCGGCGGGGGTGATGGTGGCGTCCGTGGTCGAGGAGGAGCCGCTCGGCATCGAGGAGGTCATGGATATCCTCGACGAGACGTCCGAGGTGATCGCCTACAGCCGCGAGCTCGAACGCAAGTCGCAGGAGCTGGAGGCCGCGACGGCGGAGCTGCGCGCCGCCAACCGGCGGCTGAAGGAGCTCGACCGCCTGAAGGACGACTTCGTCTCGACCGTCACGCACGAGCTGCGCACGCCGCTGACGTCGATGCGGGCCTTCTCGGAGATCCTGCTCGACAATCCGGAGCTCGAGACCTCCGAGCGCGAGCGGTTCCTGCGGATCGTGATCGAGGAGATCGAGCGGCTGACTCGGCTCATCAACCAGGTGCTGGACCTCTCGAAGATCGAGTCGGGCAGGGCGGACTGGCAGATCGCCGAGGTCGACCTCAGGGAGGTCATCGAGGACTCCGTGGCGGCGACCGCCCAGCTCTTCACTGACTGCGAGGCCGAGCTCGACGTGCGGTTGCCCGAGACGGCGCCGCCCGTCGCCGCCGACCGCGACCGCGTCAAGCAGGTCATGCTGAACCTGCTCTCGAACGCCGCGAAGTTCTGCGCCACGGGAAGAGGGCGGGTGGCCGTCGAGCTCAGGGTGGACGGGGGCGCCCTGCGCGTGGACGTGCGCGACAACGGTCCCGGCATCCGGCCCCAGGACCAGCAGGCGATCTTCGAGAAGTTCCGGCAGGGTGGCGACGGGCTGACGGAGCGGCCGCAGGGCACTGGACTGGGGCTGCCCATCAGCCACCAGATCGTCACGCATCTCGGCGGCGAGCTGTGGGTCGAGAGCGCGCCGGGGAGCGGCACGACGTTCTCGTTCACGCTGCCGCTGGCCGGCTCGCCGGTGGGCACGGCCGTGGGGAAGGGCTAATGGCGAGCAAGGTCCTGATCGTCGACGACGAGCCGAACATCGTCACGTCGCTCGAGTTCCTCATGCGGCAGAGGGGCTACGAGACACGCGTCGCGCGCGACGGGGACGAGGCCCTGGCCGCGGTCGAGAGCTTCCGGCCCGACCTCGTCCTGCTCGACGTGATGCTGCCGGGCAGGGACGGCTTCGAGGTGTGTCAGAAGCTCCGCGCCGAAGGCTGGGCGGACCTCAAGATCGTCATGCTCACCGCCAAGGGCCGGGACATCGAGATCGAGAAGGGGCTGGCGCTGGGCGCGGACGCGTACGTGACCAAGCCCTTCTCCACCGGGGAGCTCGTCGCGCGGGTGGCGGAGTTGCTCGAGGGGGAGGCGTGAGCGTCAAGCTCAAGTTCGTCCTTGCGCTGGCGGGCCTGTTCGTGTACGTGCTCGCAGGCCTGGCCGCGCTCTGGGCTGCGATCGCGTCGGACCTGCGGCCGGATGATCGGTCGGTGTTCGAGCGCGTCTTGCGCGACGAGGCGGGCTTGGCGGTCTTCCTCGGCCTACTGTTCCTCCTCGGGCTCGGCCTCGTCGTCGGCGTCTTCTTCAGGCTCTACGTGCTTCCCCCGGCGCGGCTCGCGCGCGAGACGAGGCTCATCGCCACCGCGAACCCAGGCCACCGCATCGAGGCGGGAGGGCC
>DASQGA010000247.1:0-5150 GCA_035632855.1 Gaiellaceae bacterium
CATCTCCATCGCAATACAGTTCTCGAGCCCGTACACGCGGGCGAGCCCGTCTCCGACCTGGAGAACGGTGCCCACCTCCGCGAGCTCGGTGTCGACGTCGTACTCCTCGATCCGCTGCTTCAGGATCGACGTGATCTCTTCCGGTCGTAGCTTCACTCAGACACTCCTTGTCGCGCGGCACGGGCTCGGGCAACGGGACGGCTTGCAGACCCGAGGCCGGCCCAGATTACCCGAGCGTCTAGTGGCAGGCCGCCGCGATGCCGGTGTCCGTGAACGTCTTGCCCGCCTCGGGCACGAACTGCCAGTCGTAGCCGCTCGCATGGAGCGTCAGCTTGAGGATTCCGAACGTCGTTGCGTTACGGATCTCGCTGTTTGCGATCGGCGTTCGGAACGGCCTGAGTCCCCTCCCCCCGGTGCCGACCACGAACTCCCGGATCCCGCGTTCGGGGTCGCTCGTCCCCGTTGCCGTCTGGGGTGCGAACCGCTCGTAATTGTGGTCATGGCCGCTCAGGACGACGTCCGCGTTGGCATCGTAGAGCGCTTGCCAGAGCGCCTGCATCGAGCCGGCGCTCCCATGGTCGCCCGAGCTGAAGCGGGGGTGATGCCAGTAGCCGAGAGTGCAGGTGGCAGGATGGGCCGCCAGGTCGGCGCGAAGCCACTGCTCCTGCGCAGATCCCGCGCCGCAGCCGCCGATGGCCGCGCAGTTCGAGTTGAGCGCGATCACGTGCCACGTTCCGATGTCGACGCTGTAGTACCCCTTCGTCGGATCGCCGGCGACGGGGCCGAAGTACTGGAAGTAGCCAGGCGCGGCGCCGGCGGTGTACTCGTGGTTTCCGGGCGCCGGATACGTGATCCCGTTCACCCGACCCCAGGTGGGGTCGTAGGACGCGAGGAAGTTCTCGTACTCGCCGCGGTTGTACTGGATGTCGCCGGGCACGAGGATGGCCGTCAGGCCCGCGTCGACTGCCAGGTCGGACGTGTACCTCTGGCGGCAGGCCGTCGCCGTGGTCGCCTCGTTCGGAGGGCAAGCGATGTCGCCCACCACGCCGATCACAGGATCGCCGGGTGGGAGCGCGGGCCGAGCGGGAACGATGCCGCTCACAGCCGAGCTCGCGGAGCCCGACCCGCCCGAGTTCGTCGCGGTCACGGTGACCTGCAGGGTCGCGCCGACGTCGGTTTCGGTCAGCGAGTAGCGGCGGCTCGTCGCGTCTGGAATGTCAGTGCACCCCGCACCCGTGGAATCGCAGCGCTGCCACTGGTAGGTGTGCGTGATCGGCAGGGTCCCCGTCCAGGTGCCCGGCCTCGCGTGGAGCGCGGAGCGCTCGGTCGCAACGGCCGAGATCAGCGGTGGCGACGTGTTCGTGGGGCCGGTCCCGGCAGAGACCGTGACGTAGCCGAGCTTCGTCTCGACGTCGCTTCCGAGGGAGTTCTCGACCTGCAGCGTCACGTCGTACGTGCCGGGGCCGGCATAGGTGAACTGCGGACTCTGCGCGGTCGAATCGATCGTGCCGTCGCTCTGGAAGTCCCACGCCCACGTGTTGGGCGCACCGCTCGAGGCGTCGCTGAACTGAAGCGTGAGCGCTGCGATCCCGGACCGCGGACTGGCGGTAAAGTCGGCGATGGGGGGCGCCGGAGGAGGCGGCGGCCCGCCCGGGGTGACGACGAGCTGTGGCGGGTTCGCCCCCTCGGCGCTCGAGAACCAGGCGGGATCGCTGGAGCCGCCGGTGAGCGCGAAGGTGTAGGTGCCGTTGCCGGCGATCACGCTCTTCAGGTCGTACTCGACCCAGGTGCCGACGGCGACGGCGCCGACGCTCGAGAGCGCGCTCGCGCCGAGCGCAGGCTTCGTGTTCCAGGTCAGGCTCGTCTCGCTCCAGGGACTGCCGGCCGGGGTCGTGTTCGCGGCGGTGACGACCGGCCCGGCGTTCGGGCTCGCGTCGGTGACGTGGAGGCGGAGCTTGGCCGCGCTCGGAGGGCCGCTCAGGCCCGTGACCTCGAACTTGAGGTAGGAGTGCGCGTTGCTCGAGCTCGTCTTGCGTGCGCGGAGATGAGCGTCGTTTCCGACCGTGGTCGGGGACCCCTGGAGGACGTAGGCGTCGTGGGCTGCGGTGAAGACCTGGGTCGCGACCGGCTTTGCTTCGCCTGATGAAAAGAGAGCGAGAACGACACTCGCGGCAGCGAGCGCCATTCCGGATACACGTCGATTCGTCGTCAGAAACCCCTAGGCCGCACTCAGGCGAAGCTGCACTGGATACAGCGGATCTCTCAGCTTGTCAAGGTCTCAAGACGGGCCCTGGAGGTTGCCCGTATTTCCTTCGCGTTAGCTCTTCTGCAAGAGCTCTTCGCGGAGGTCGCCGAGGCGGCCGCGCACGCTCGCGTCAACGCGGAGTGACCCCGCCTGGAGGACGACACCGCCGATCAGGCCGGGGTCCACGCTTCGGCTCGCCTCGACCTTTCGCCCGGCTGCCGCCTCGATCTGCTTGACGATCTCGGCGGCCTCCTTGTCGCTGAGCTCGACCGCCGTCGTGAGCTCGACCTCGAGAATCCGCTCCTCCGCGGCGAGGAGGCGCTCCCACTCGTCGTAGATCTCGAGCACCTCGCCGATCCGGTTTTTCTCCACCAGGAGATGCACGAAGTTCCGGAAGGCCTCGTCGGCGCCGGCCAGCGCCGCATCGAGGACGTCTCCCTTTGCCCGGCTGTCGACCTGCGGGTTCCGAAGGAGCGCCGCGAGCTCGTCCGACTCCAGGAGCGCGGCCGCGAACTGGGCGAACTCGTCACGGACGACCGGGAGGCTGTCCTGGTCGTGCGCCGCGTCGAGGAGCGCCTGGGCGTAGATCCGGTGCACGACGGCCATGGTGGACTCCGGACTCCTAGTTCTCCGAGGCGATCCGCTTGACGTCGATTTCCTCGATCGTCTCGTCGATCAGGCGCCGCTGGTCGTCGGAGTCGAGCACCTTCCCGGTCACCTTCTCCGAGGCGAGCAGCGTCAGCTCGACGACGTCCCGGCGGATCGACTCGCGCAGCTTACGATTCTCTGCCTCGATCGCCTTGCGGTTCTCCTCGAGGCGTCGCTCGAGGTCCTCCGCGGCCTGCTCGCGGCCCTGCGCCAGCTGCTGCTGGCCCTGCTTTCGGCTGTCCTCCAGGATGCGTTCGCGCTCGGCCTTCGCCTCCTCGCGCTCCTTCGCGGTCAGCTCGCGGAGTTGCCTGGCTTCGTCCCGCGCCTTGTCGGCCTCGTCGAGCGCCTGCCGGATCCGGTCGCGTCGCTGGTCGATAATTCCCTGGATGCGTGCGAACGCAAGACGGCGGAGAACGAAGAAGACGATCGCGAAGGTCAGGATCGTCCAGATCATCAGACCCGGGACGACCGAGATCAGTCCGCCGCCGTCTTCCTCGGCCGCCTGGGCGAAGAGAAACGCGATCATCGGCACCATCTAAACGAGGACGTAGGCGAGGAGCCCGCCGAGGAGTGCGTAGAAGACGACGGCCTCGGTCAGCGCGAAGCCGAGCCACTGGATGCCCGTGAGCTCGCCACGAAGCTCGGGCTGGCGCGCGACGGCCTGGATCATCGACCCGAAGATGTTCCCGATGCCGATGCCGGCGCCGACCGCGCCGAGACCGACGCCGACGCCGAACGCGATCGCCTTGCCGAGGTCGGCAACGTCGCCCGTCGTTTCTGCGAGAAGAAATTCCACGCTTCCTCCTTAGTGTTCCGGTTCGATGGCGCCACCGATGTAGATGGCGGAGAGCAGGGCGAAGACGAACGCCTGGATCGTGACAACGATCGCCACTTCGAAGATGTAGACGGCGGTCGCGATCGGAATCGCGATCACTGCGATCGCGTACGACGAGAAGATGAAGATCAGGCCGATCATGACGAGGATCAGCATGTGGCCCGCGAGCATGTTCGCGAAGAGTCGGACGGAGAGCGAGATCAGCCGCATGAACTGCGAGATCACCTCAAGCGGCGCGATCAGGACGAGCAGCGCCTTCGGCACGCCGGCGGGGATCCAGCTCTTGAAGTAGCGGACGGGCCCGTTGTAGCGGATGCCCTCGACATGGGTGGCGATGAACGTGATCAACGCGAGCCCGAGCGTCACGCTCAGATTCGCGGTGGCTGCATAGATGCCCCAGGTCGGCAGCTCGAGCCCGAAGAGGTCGAACTTCTCGCTCGAGATCGGCAGCGGCACGAACCCGACCAGGTTCAGGATCCAGATGAAGAGAAAGAGCGAGGCGACGTAGGGAAACCAACGGCCGATCGCCTTCGACGGCAGGTTGCCCTCGGCGATCTGGCCCTGAATCAGCTCGTAGAGGCTCTCCCCCGTCGTCTGCCGCCTGCTCGGCCTGAGCGAGAGGCCGAAGCGCATGATCCAGATGCCCAGGAGGATGGTCACCAGGGCCCCCACCCAGAGGTAGACAACGGCCTTGTTGATCGACATGTCGATCGGGCCGAGCTCGATGGACACCCAGGCCGGCAGCTCGAACTCGTGCTGCGGTTGGAAGTCCTCGGCAGCGGCCAGGATCAACGCGAGGCTCATCGCTTCGGAGTTCCAGAGAAGTAGAGCGTCAGGCTGAGACCGAGCTCCAGCGAGTAGGCGGCCGAGTAGACGAGCGCGCCGGCGAGTGCCAGGCCGGGATCCGAGGCGGCGACCGCGACCGCGACGATCATGAGCAGGATCCCGCGCGCCATCATCCCGAAGGCGACGACTCCCGATCCACGCAGGTTCGGCTCGCCGATCCCGAAACGCGCGAAGAGCAGCCCGAGTGCCTGGCTTGCAGCCCAGAGGACGGCGCCGAGCGCCCAGCCTCTGAGCTCCCAGCCGGCGATGGCGAAGACCGGCAGAGCCAGGGCGACCAACGCGCCGCCGGCGACTACGGGGAGACGGCGCTCCGGCATCGGCCTCGGGGTCAGCATGGTGGCCACTATCTAGACGTTCCGGTACATGCGGTAGACGGTCGCGATCGCCGCCGGGATGCCGATCACGGATCCGATCGCAACGCCGGCGCCGACGGAGCCGGCCGCCCAGCCGACCAGCGCGCCCACTCCCACGCACACGACCAAGACGGCCAGGAGGAGCGCTCCGGCGCCGAGAGGATCGAAGGATGTGCGCTCTGCCGTCACGTGGGCGGTCATGCGGGCCGGGGTCACTGTATCA
>DASQGA010000248.1:0-1525 GCA_035632855.1 Gaiellaceae bacterium
AAGACATCCTGAGCCGATACCTGGACCATTCCCGCCGCTTCGAGGAAGTGGCGGCCAGACGGTCCAACGGAGAGAGCGCCGACGTGATCCCCTTCGCGGCGCCGCTCCGCGAGCTCGAGCAGGAACCGACCGGGCGCGAGATCGAGGTATTGCAACTCATCTCCGATGGTCTCGTGAACCGGGAGATCGGAGTTCGGCTCTTCCTCTCAGAGGAGACCGTCAAAAGCCATGTGCGGCATCTACTCGCCAAGCTCCAGGCCCGTAGCAGGGCCCACGCCGTCGCAATCGGTTTTCGACGCGGCCTGATCGCCTAGCTGTCCCGCCCACACAGGTTGTGAACGGCTGAGAGGACATCCGGGCCTCCTTTGAGGCTGTGGGTCTGCCAGGACTCACTCCCCAAGGAGGGACCCGGATGATGTTTCACCGTAACGCCAAGCTCGGACTGGCCGGCCGCCTCGCGCTCGTGCAGGCGATCGAGGGAGGCTCGAGCTTGAAGGCGGCCGCGGCCGCCTTCAGCGTCTCGCCCGCGACCGCGCACCGCTGGTGGCATCGGTGGCGTAAGGCGAGCGAGCGGGAGCGAGCCACGCTCTCCTGCCTCGCCGATCGCTCGAGCAGGCCGCATCGAAGCCCGCGCGAGCTCGCCGCCGAGCTGCAGGAGCGCATCTGCCGTTGCCGGCGTGAGACGGGCTGGGGACCACGTCTGGTCGCGGCCGCGACCGGCTTCGCGCACTCGACCGTCTGGAAGGTGTTGAAGCGGGCCGGCATCTCGCGGCCCGAGCGCCCGCTGAGCGAGCCCGCCAACAGCTACGAGTGGCCCTGCCCGGGCGACCTCTTGCACATGGACGTCTCCCGCTACGCCCGCTTCGAGCGGCCCGGCCACGCCCTCACCGGCGACCGCTCCCAACGCTCACGCAACTGGATGCGGCCCGAGACGCGTGTCGGCTACGACTACGCGCACGCGATCGTCGACGACCACACGCGCCTCGCCTACGTCGAGCTGCATCCCGACGAGCGCGCAGCGACCGTCACCGCCTTCCTCGAGCGGGCGCTCGCCTTCTTCGAGGAGCACGGCATCACCGCCCGGCGGCTCAGGACCGACAACGCCTTCGCCTACGTCAAGAACCGCTCGCTCCGCGAACTGCTCGCCAGCCGCGGCATTCGCCACCTGACGACCGAGCCCTACCGTCCGCGCACGAATGGGAAGGTGGAGCGCTTCCACCAAACGATGGCGCGTGAGTGGGCCTACGGCCTCGCTTACCGCTCACATCGACATCGCAACCGAGCCCTGCCACACTGGCTCGAGCACTACAACACGCGCAGACCGCACAGCTCGCTCGGCGGCCAGCCTCCGCTCAGCCGCGTTCACAACGTCTGTGGGTAGGACAGCTAGTCAGCCGGTCAGTCGCCCCAGTCGAAGTCGCGAGACCTGCCCCAGAGCGTGTCCTCGACGTCCGGCTGGGCCTCGGGCTCGCTTTCCTCGGTCGGCCAAGCGAGAACCATGTTCGAGTCAAGCTCGGGATCCGTC
>DASQGA010000249.1:0-10170 GCA_035632855.1 Gaiellaceae bacterium
GAAGGACCTGGCCGCGCTCCTGGCCGAGTTTCGCAAGGCCAATCAGCACCTGGCCGTCGTGGTCGACGAGTACGGCGCCTTCGAGGGAATCGTGACGCTCGAGGATCTGCTGGAGGAGATCGTGGGCGAGATCGAGGACGAGTACGACCTGCCCGACGAGTCGGTCGAGCGCCTGGACGACAGCCGGATCCGGATCGGCGGCACCTTCCCGATCGACGACTTCAACGAGCAGTTCGGCCAGGAGCTTCCGCAGGAGGACTACCACACCGTCGCGGGCTATGTCTTCGGCCAGCTGGGCCGCGTGGCCGAGCCCGGCGACGAGGTCGTCCACGACGGCCTGCGCTTCCAGGTGGTGGACGTCGACGGCCCACGCATCGAGCGGCTCGAGGTCGAGTTCCGCGAGGAGGTGGCTCCGGAGGGGGCAGCCGCCTCCGGCGAGTAGTGGTTCCGGCGGACGAGAGGAGGACGCATGAAGCTCGTTGCGGTCGACCGGTCGCAGGCAAAACCGGTGGAAGCCGGCGGGCACTTCGACGGCGGGGTCGCGATGCAGGACCTGAACCTCGACCCGCCGGCAGACGGGATCGAGCTCGTGGCCGTCTTCTTCGACGCGGGGGCACGGACGCTTCCCCATACGCATCCGGTCGAGCAGACGCTCATCGTCCTCGAAGGCAAGGGCGTCGTCGCCGACGAGAGCGGCCGGCGGAGGTTCAGCGCGGGCGAGGTCGTGATCGTCCCGGCGGAAGTGTGGCACTGGCACGGGGCGACTCCGGATTCTGCGATGTGCCACCTCTCGGCCAAGAACCCGAGCGACACGGCCTGGGAGGGCGTCCCGCTCCGGGACTGGGAGGCTTACATGGGCGGCATAGATGGTTGATCGGCAATTACCACACCCACGGATGGCGGCCCAGACACGGCGCCAGGCCGCACCCTCGCCCTTGTCAAGGCTTCTAGCCTTGCCCGCGGACGATGGCGCACCTTGGTCTGGCCCGTCCCCGCGGGCATGCCAATTACCGACCAACCATCTACGGCCTGAGCGAGCGTGTGTCCACGACGACGAAGTCGGATCCGTGGACGCGGTGGAGTGTGTGGAGCTGGTCGTTCGACCAGCGCGAGTCGGGCGCCCCCGAGACGTACCAGCTCGAGCCGTTGTCGGCCACGATCATGCCGTAGCGCTTGAGCGCCGTCAGGACGATCCGCGCCTGCCGCGGAAAGCCCGCGACCGGAAAGTTCGCCCGGAGGCGGAGGCGGAGCCCCATCGGAGGCAGAGTCCGGTCGGTGAGGCTCGAGGCGAAGTGGCGGGCAGGGTAGACATATGCCCGTCGCGACCGTTCGACCGTGAAGCGAAGGGCGTGGTCGATTCGTCCGCGCGCGACCTCGTCGTAGCGCGCCAGACCGGGCAGGATCGGAAGCCCGGCCGCGTCGGCAGACGTCCAACCGGCAGGGCGGAGCCGGTTCGAGCGGAGGTTCCAGATGGCACCTGAACCGGCGCGCCAGCGCGGAATGCCGCTTCGCGGATAGAGGGCGAAGAGCTCGTAGAGCTTGCAGCTCGACCGGTCGACGAGGAGAGCGTGCCGGTCGCCGTCCGCCTGTCTCCCGCCCTCGATCCTGACGCTGCCCGGGATCGGATAGGGGCCGCGGTCGCTTTCGGCGGCGTAGTCGAAGCGAACCGTCCTCTTCGGCGTCGAAGAGCCGACGACGGTGATCGGGATGCCGATCGGGCCGCCGTTCCAGAGGCCCGAGCCGAAGTCGGCGTGGACGTTCTTTGCCGCGCCGATCGATCCGACGATTGCCGACGAGTTCCCGGCAACGGGCAGGCGGTCGACGCGCTGGTTCCAGACGCTGGAGGTGGGGAAGACCGGGCACTGTGGCGCGCCGGGCAGAGGGTAGGCCTCGGCAGACCCAGCCGCCAGGGCCAGCGCAAGGGCTGCCAGAAGAGAGACGCGTCGCATGCTCACGGTCTCGGCGCCGACGCCCGCGGCCTTCATCCCTCAGCCGGTGGCGAGCTCGTTCGTCCGAGCGGCCAGCTCGATGTCCCGCTCGGTGATCGCCCGCTTCGTGTGCGTCAACCAGCGCACCGTGACGGCGTTCCAGCTCACGTGGATGTCGGGGTGATGATTCGCAGCCTCGGCCGCTTCGGCGAGGCGGTTGACGAACGCGATCGCCTCGCGGAAGTCGGCGAAGCGAAAGCCGCGCTGGAGCGCGCCCCGTACCTCGTTCCAGCCCTCTGGGTAGTCAGCGTCGGTCAAATCCGATCCCGACCGGGATAAGTATCACGTTCCGGACCGACCCCATCCGAAGGGAAGCAGGTGACCCGAGCGCTCTTCCTGTTGGCCGCAACCGGCTGCGTCTCGCTCCTCTTTACCGGGACAGCCGCCGCGAGGGGCTTCTACGCAAAGGTCGGTCCAGGCATGACCATCACGCTCAAGAACGCCCGCGGCATCAAGGTGTCACAGATCCCGCGCGGAACACACACCATTCGCGTCCGGGACAATTCGGTGCTCCACAACTTCCATCTTCGCGGACCCGACGTGAACAGGAAGACGAGGCTGGTTTCACAGGTCTCAAGATCTGGACGATCGCGTTCGCGCGGGGCGCGTACAGCTACCGGTGCGATGCGCATCCCCGCCCGATGCGCGGAGGGTTCACCGTCTAGCTGAGGACCGACTCGACCGTGAGGACGCCGTCCTCCACGGTCCCACGTACGCGGACGGGGCGATCCGACCAGCGGGCGGGCGACACGGACGGGTCGCCCGCACTCGTCTCGAGCTCCAGGGCATCGAGGTCGAGGCCCCGGAGCTCGAGCGCTGGCTCCCCGCACTGCGGCGGGTAGGACTCGAGGAGGGCGTAGCAGAGGCGCACGGGCCCGCCGTCCATCGCCACGATCCCGCCCTCGACGGTCACAGTCTGCCCGTCGGCGCGAAGCGCCTCCTCGATGGACATCGGTCCACCGTCCTCGCTTCCGCCACCGCAGGCGGCCGAAGCGAGAACCACGAGAGCGAGGATTGCAAGCCTCATGCTCCTACGACGGTCTCAGCCCGTCGAAAGTTCCAACGGCTCGATTGAGCCAGCGTCGATTCGCCACGCGGCCAACTCGCCGGTCCGGGTATTCAGGATGACGTAGGGATACCCCGCCCACTGCCCGATGTTTTCGACGTCCGTCCGCGACGGCCTCGGCGGGCTCGAGGGGTGAGAGTGGAAGATCGCGATCTCGTAGCCCTCGTCCCAGAGATCCATCCACTCCTCCGGTGGAAACTCGAGCTCGAAGCGGTACGGGCTGGCCGCTGCGTTCGTCCCCGGGAAGTAGCGCTCGACGACTGCATCACGAAGCGCAAGGAGGCCGCAGGCCTCATTCGGAGACTCCGCCTCGGCGTGCTCGACGAGTGCCGAGCGCACCTCGGGCGGGATCACCACCAGAGGCGGCTCTCCATCGACTTCCCGACGCTCTCGTCCGGCTCCGTCCAGAAGTCCGCGGAGAGGTACTTCCACCCGCCGTCGGCGAGCACGGCGACCACAACTCCCTCGTCCAGTTCAGCGGCGAGCTGCCGAGCGACGTGGATGACCGCACCGGACGAAACGCCCGCGAAGACGCCTTCCTGCTCGAGCAGCAGCCTGAGGCCGCGAACCGACTCCTCGTTCGAGACGAGAATCTTCCGGTCGAGCTTCGAGACGTCGAGGATGGGCGGCACATAGCCGTCGGCGAGCGAGCGCAGCCCGTAGACGAGATCGCCCTGAAGCGGCTCGGCTGCGGCGACGACCACGTCCGGGAAGGCCTCGCGTACCCGGTCGCCGGCGCCCATGAGCGTTCCGCCTGTCCCGAGCCCGGCGACCAGCCCGTCGACCCGTGGGAGCGCCTCGACGATCTCGGCGCCGGTGCCGTCATAGTGGGCACGCGGGTTGGCGTCGTTCGCGTACTGGAACGGCATGAAGAACCGTGGCTCCCGTTCGGCCATCCGCAGTGCCTGCCGCACGGCGCCGTTCGATCCCTCGTCCGCCGAAGAGAAGACGACCTTCGCTCCGTAGAGCTCGAGCAGGCGCACGCGCTCGGCCGTCGCGTTCGCGGGGATGACGCAGGTGAGCGGGTAGCCCTTGAGTTTCGCGACCATGCCGAGCGAGATGCCGGTGTTTCCGCTCGTCGGTTCGAGGAGCCCGCGGCCGGGCTCGAGCTCGCCGGAGGCCTCGGCGGCCTCGATCATCGCTTTCGCAACGCGATCCTTCGTGGAGCCGGTGGGATTCTGCCCCTCGAGCTTCGCGTAGAGAGTGACGCCCTCGTGGGGCGCGAGTCGTGGAAGCTCGATCAGCGGCGTCGAGCCGATCAGGTCGAGCATCGAGGGCGCGAGGACCCGCTCGCCGCCTGCCATCGCCGGCAGGAGGATGACAGTGGATCCCTCGCCGACCGGCGTGTCGAGGCCCTGGAGGGTGCGGGCGTCCTCGTTGTCGACGTAGACGTTCACGAACGGCGCGATCTCGCGCCCGTCCTCGAGCACCTGGCTACCGAGTTCCGGGAAGCGGCCGGCCAGGTCCCCGAGTATGTCGCGCAAGGTCGGGCCGGTGGCCTCGACCTCGCGCGCGCCGCCAACCTCCGCGCGCAGCGTGGGTGGGATCCGGACGCGGGTCACGCGGTCACGTGTGTCCTGCCGCCCTGGCAGAACTCGATGTAGTCGATGTAGTCGGTGATGGTCGGGTTCTCGCTGCAGACCGGACACGCGGGGTCTCGGCGCAGGGAGACCTCGGTGAACGTCGTCTCGAGCGCATCGAAGAGGAGGAGCCTGCCGACGAGCGGCTCTCCGATCCCGAGCGCCAGCTTGAGCGCCTCGCTCGCCTGGAGCGAACCGACGATGCCTGGGAGCACGCCGAGCACGCCGCCCTCGGCGCAACTCGGCGCGAGCTCGGGCGGTGGCGGCTGCGGGAAGAGGCAGCGGTAGCAGGGGCCCTCGTGGGGCTTGAACACGGTTGCCTGGCCTTCGAAGCGGAAGATCGACCCGTGGACGATCGGGATCTTGTGCCAGACCGACGCGTCGTTCAGGAGGTAGCGGGTGGGGAAGTTGTCGGCGCCGTCGACGATGACGTCCCAGCCTTCGCCGAGGATGCGGTCGACGTTCTCGGAGGTGAGGCGCTCCTTGAACACCTTGACCGTCACGTCGGGGTTCAGCGCCTCGATCGTGCGCTTGGCCGACTCGGCCTTCGAGTCGCCGAGGCGCTCCTGGGAATGGACGATCTGGCGTTGCAGGTTCGTCTGGTCGACGACGTCGTCGTCGACGATCCCGAGCGTGCCGACTCCGGCCGCGGCGAGATAGAGCGCCGCAGGGGACCCGAGCCCGCCCGCTCCAATCAGGAGCATCCGCGAGTCGAGGAGCCTCTGCTGGCCCTCCTCGCCTACCTCGGGAATCAGGAGGTGGCGGCTGTAGCGGCGGCGCTGCTCGTCGCCGAGCGCCCGTGGAAGGTCGAAGGGGAAGCCGTTTCGCTTCCAGTCGGTGAACCCGCCCGCGAGCGAGAGGACGTTCTCGTAGCCGAGCTCTTCGAGCGACTTCGCGGCGAAAGCAGAGCGGTTACCGCTGGCGCAGTAGACGACCACCGGCTGCGCACGATCGGGCGCCGCCGCCTCGATGCGCGACTCCAGGTTGCCGCGAGGCACGTGGATCGCTCCGGGGATGTGCCCTTCCTCCCACTCCTCGCGCTCCCGGACGTCGACGACGACCGGTGTCTCCGACTCGAGGAGAGCGCGGGCGGAGGGAGCGTCGATCTCGTCGATCTGCCCCTTCACCTGTTGCAGAAGCTCGCGGTAGGACGCCATTGCTTTACCGAGTATAGCGACTCGAAGGCAGCGCAGGCCAGGGTGCGGGGTACGCTCGAAGGGTGTCTCCCCGAGCCCGAGTCCTAGGCGTTGTGGCGGCCGTGGCCGTCCTCGTCGTGGCCGTGGTGGTCGCCGGCACGCTACTCCAGAGCGACGGCAAGGGAGCGAAAGCCACGCCCCCGGCGCCGGCTCTCAACCTGGCCGTTTTTCCGGGCGAGTCCTACGCGCGCGAGCTCATCGCCGGAGAGCGGGCCTACGAACGAGGCGAGCGCAAAACTGCCCTGCGAGAGTTCCAAGCCGTCCTCCGGCAGGACCCGGCGTCGATCGAGGCGGCTGTCGGGGCAGCCCTCGCCGCCTGGCCAGAGGGAAGCCTCGACCGCTTGCGTGCTCTCGTCGTGTCGCATCCCCGAAGCGGGGTGGTGCGGCTGCACCTCGGGCTGGCGCTCGGCGTGGCCGGCGACCGGGCAGGTGCCGAGCGCGAGTGGCGGGAGGCTGAAGCGCGGGATCCGGATACGCCCGCGGCGCTCGAGGCGGAATCGCTCCTGCACCCGAACATGGCGCCGGGTCGGCCCTTCTTCGTCACGACCGCGCTGCCCCCGGCCTCTGTCCAGAAGCTCGGGACGGTGGCGCAGGAGGCGGCTCTCAGGCGAAGGGCCGAGCGCGGGAGGGCCGGCGACTGGCTCGTCCTGGGCGCCTTCTTGCAGAGGATCGAGAGACCGGTCTCGGCTCGTGAGGCGTACGGCCGGGCACTCGTGCTTGCCCCCGGAAGCCTCGAGGCCCAGACGGCGGACGCTGTGGTGCGCTTCGACAAGGACGATCCGTCGGAAGCCTTCTCGCGGCTCGGGCCGCTGGCTCGACGACACCCGCGGTCATCGCTGGTACGCTTCCACCTCGGGCTCATGTTACTTTGGATACGAGCTGTGGACGACGCCAAGAACCAGCTCGAGCTCGCAACGCAAGGAAACGGTCAATTCCATGTTCGCCAGGCCGAGGATCTTCTCTCGCGCCTGTCTCAAATTTAGGACTTGTAAGCCAGCAAGATAGGCCGCACGGCCTATGCGACCGTCCGGAAACCGTGCAAAAGTGCCGCCACCCGCGAGCTGAATCGTGACAGATCGGCCGTTGACGTAGCCTGAGGGCGTACCTACGGTCAGGAGGGGGGTCTCAGTGGGGGGAGTAGGTCGAGGGAGTGAGGGGGCGTTAGCGACGGTGCTCGTCGAGCACGAGGAAGCAAAGGCGCTCGTCAAGCACGGTCGGGAGGCCGGCTTTCTGACCCACGGCGAGGTGGCGTTGGCGCTGGACGAGCTCGACCTGGACGTCGCCGAGATCGATGATTTCTACGCGACGCTCGACGACCTGCAGATCGAGGTGGTCGAGGAGGCGCCGGCGGAGGAGGCCCCGGAGGCGCGCGAAGTATCCACGGACGCGCTGCAGCTCTTCCTGAAGGACATCGGACGTGTGCCGCTTCTGACCGCGGCGCAGGAGGTCGAGCTCGCGAAGCGCATCGAGCGGGGGGACCATTCGGCGAAGCAGAACATGGTGGAGTCGAACCTTCGTTTGGTCGTCTCGATCGCGAAGAACTATCGGAATCAGGGCCTGCCGTTCCTCGATCTGATCCAGGAGGGGACGATCGGCCTCGTCCGGGCGGCGGAGAAGTTCGACCACCGCAAGGGCTTCAAGTTCTCGACCTACGCGACGTGGTGGATCCGGCAGGCTGTCGCGCGGGCTCTCGCCGACAAGGCACGCACGATCCGAATGCCCGTGCACGTAGTCGAGAAGCTGAACAAGATCGGGCGCGCCGAGCGGAAGCTCCTCACGGAGCTGGGACGCGACCCGACCGCGGCGGAGATCGCCGAGGAGCTCGATCTCGAAGCCGTCGAAGTGGAGCAGATCCGAAAGAGCAGTCAAACGCCGATCTCGCTCGAGAAGCCGGTGGGCGACGAGGAGGAGTCCGAGTTTGGCCACTTCCTCGGCGACGAAAACGCGATCGCTCCCGAGGCAGCGGCCGAGGACACCCTCCGGAAGGAAGCGCTGATGCGTGTTCTCAAGAGCCTCTCACACCGCGAGCGTCGTGTGCTCGAGCTTCGGTACGGACTGGACGGCGAGCATCCGAGGACGCTCGACGAGGTCGGCCGCACGTTCAACGTCACGCGTGAGCGTGTGCGACAGATCGAGAACCAGAGCCTGAAGAAACTCCAGGCGATGGCCGAGTCGCAGAAGCTGAAGGACGTCGCCGCCTGACCGCAGTGGGCGCCGAACAGCGCCCACTGCTTCTCGCCGCTACTGGCCGGCGCGGGTAGCGCCGGCCAGGCACGCTCGCCGCTTCGCCGCTTCGTAAGATGCGGGTGGTGTCCGGCTCGCCCGATCCAGCTTGGCTTGAAGAGCTTTTCGAGTGGATTCGCATTCCGAGTATCAGCGCCGATCCAGCTCATATTGATGACGTTCGGGCCGCCGGGGAGTGGCTCTGTGACTTCGTGCGCGGGGCCGGCGGCGACGCTTCGTTGGTCGACACGGACCAGCAGCCGCTGGCCGTAGGTGAGATCACCGCGTCGAGCGGAGGATCGGATGCGCCGACGGTGCTCCTCTACGGCCACTTCGACGTCCAGCCGGAGGATCCGCTCGAGCTCTGGGAGTCCCCGCCGTTCGAGCCGGTGGTGCGCGACGGCTGGATCTACGGGCGTGGTGCGATCGATGACAAGGGGAACTCGTATCTCCTCCTCAAGGCGGCCCAGCAGCTCGCGAACGAGGGCCGGCTGCCGGTGAACGTGCGGATCGCCTTCGACGGGGAAGAGGAGGTCGGCGGCGACTCCATCGTCCAGTTCCTCGCGCGGGACGAGCGTGGGGCGGACGCCTGCCTGATCTTCGACGGCGGCATGGCGGCACTCGACCTCCCCGCCTTCGAGCTCGGCGTGCGCGGAATGCTCTACGTGCACGTCCGGCTTCGAACGGGGGATCGCGATCTCCACTCGGGCATCTTCGGCGGAGCGGCGCTAAACGCCGTGCACGCGCTCATGCAGACACTCGAGGCGGTCGTCGCCGTTCCCGACGAGCTCCGGCGGGGCATCACCCCGGCCACCGACGAGGAGCGGTCGAGCTGGGCCGAGCTCGACCCAGGCTCGAAGGTTCTCGCGGACGAGGGTGCGCGGCCGCTCGACTCGCGCGCGGCCGAGGAGTTCTACGACCGCACCTTCGCGGGGCCTGCCGTCGACGTCAACGGGATCCAGGGCGGCTCGCCCGTTCTCCAGAAGACGGTGCTCCCGGCCGAGGCCGAAGCGAACGTCTCGATGCGAGTCGCGCCGGGTCAGGACGTGGAGGAGCTCCGTTCGACCTTTGAGCGGCTTCTCCGCGAAGCGGCCCCCGACGTCGCGGACGTGGCGGTGGAGGTCTGGTCGGCGAGTCCAGCCGGACTCGTTCCACCCGACTCGAAAGCGGTTCAGCTGGCCCAAGACGCCTTCGAGCGCGTGCTCGGCCGGCGTCCACTTCTGCTCCGAACGGGCGGGACCTTGCCGGTCGTGCCGGCACTGGTCGACAAGGGGATCCCGACGATCTTGAGTGGCTTTGCGCTCCCGGGCGGGAACATGCACTCGCCGAACGAACGGCTCCTCGCCCGCTACATCCCGCTCGGGGTCGCAGCCGCACAGGAGACGCTGCTCGCCTTCGCAGATCTCCGCGGCTAGGCGCTGACGGGCTCGGCGGCCGGCAGGTCGTGACTGTGGCCGTGCTCAGGCACGAGCCACTCGTGTCCGAAGCGACGCATCTCTTCGATGATGCGAAGGAGGCTCCTGCCTTTCTCGGTCAGCTCGTACTCGACGCGGGGCGGGGACTCCGCGTAACTCCTGCGGACGACGACGTCCTCCTCCTCGAGCACGCGGAGCCGCTCGGAGAGTGTCCGCGGGCTGATGCCGGGACAGGCCCGCTCCAGCTCGGAAAAACGCCTCGCCCCTTCGGAGAGATCGTGGACGAGCACCGCGGTCCACTTGGCGCCGATGATGTCCGCGGTGCACGCGACCGAGCACTGCTCGTCGTGAACCGGCCGCATCGTACGCATACCCGGATTGTACGCCACCGCTCGAACGTCGGGGAGCGCCGAAAAGCGCTCCCCGACTCGGGTGGCTACGGGCCCCAGGGGAACCGACCCACGAGCGCCGCTGTGCCGAGGGCGGCCAGCAGGACGATGAGAGAGCGTGTTTTCACGACGCCTCCTTCCGTCGACAACGGGAAGCCCCGGATTGCTCTGCTACTTCCACGATTTGACGCTCATCCCTTTGAGGGGCGAACATGGGACGCAGATGGCCGATGCACGTCCTGTGACCGAATCGATCGGCCAACGAATCGCGCGCCTCCGAAGGGAGCGCTCGCTCTCCCAACGTGAGCTCGCG
>DASQGA010000250.1:0-2779 GCA_035632855.1 Gaiellaceae bacterium
GCTCGGGCCGAAGCGTCAGGTAGCGGCTCGACCCGACAGGCTCTCCGGTCGCACGGCTCAGGATCGCGTACGGGACCGAGACGCCCGCCTGGGCTTCGGCAAGGGCGTCGGTCATCCAGTCGTGGAAGTCCTCGCGCCCGCCGATCACACGGTTCGTCCAGCGCCACACCTCGGCGTCGTCGGCCGCCCGCGCGAGCCCTTCCTCGTGCGCCGGCGTCAGTGGCTCGAGCACGACGAGCCGCCCCTCCAGCCTCGTGGACAGGTTCTCGAAGCTCACAGGAGCTGCGGCTGGTACTGGACGATCCGCGCCCGCCGGAATCCGTGGCCGAGCACGCCTCGCCGGCCGAGCTCGAGCCGGAGGATGCCCGTTCGCTCCGTGCCCGACGAACCCGCTCCGAACACGAAGTTTCCGAGGCTCCAGGCAACGAACCGGGTGCCGAACCGCTCTCGCGGCTGCTGAACGTGCGGGTGCGACCCGAGTACGACCTGCGCACCGGCGGCGACGCTGACCCGGGCGAGGGAGCGCTGGCGTGCGGTCGGGGAGAACGTTCGCTCGATGCCCCAGTGGAAGTAGGCGACGACTACGTCCGCTCGCTCGCGGGCGGCGCGGACGTCCGCAGAGACGAGCTCCGGAAAGGCCGGTGCCGTACCCGGTCGTTCCGGCGCGGCGTCGAATCCCAGAGGTCGCACGTCCGAGTAGCCGAGGAAGGCGACCTTGATACCGCCGAGTGCGATGACGGCCGGGCGCCGGGCGCGCTCGAGGTTGCCTCCGCCTCCGACCGTCCGGATTCCGAAGCGGCGGGCGTTGCGGAGGGTGTCGAGGAAGGCGACCCGCCCGTAGTCGAGCGTGTGGTTGTTCGCCACCGAGACCACGTCGACGCCGGCGAAGCGCCCGGCCGCGGCGAGGGCAGCCGGCGGTCCGCGGAAGTGGTACTGCTTGTTCGGCACCGGAGCGCCTCTGGTCGACACCGCGCCTTCGAGGTTCGCAAGCGCCAGGTCGGCCCGACGCAGGACCCGCGCGACCGAGAGCCAGGGATAGCGAGGCCCGCGCAGGCCGATCATCGTGCCGACGCCGTTCCCGAAGGTGACGTCGCCCACCGCCGCGAGGCGAAGCGGCCGGACGGGAACGGGACCGAGCTGCGTCTTGATCCCGCCCGCAACCAGGCTGAGGCGGTTTCGGCTCGGCTTTCGCACCCGCGCCCGGATCCTGAACACGCCGCGTGGGCCTGCCCAGACCCGGGCCAGAGCACGGCTCTGCGAGCGCAGCGTCACCCGCTCGCTCGGCCCCGCCCAGCCGGTGACAACCAGGCGTCCTCCGGGCGCCAGCCAGTCTGGCAGCGTGCTCGTGACCTTGACGACCGCGCCGGTGGCCTGCGAAGCCGCTGCAAGGGCGCCGAGGAAGCTGGCGAGTAGGACGCGGCAGCCCACGTGGCGACTATACGGCGCGTGCCGCCCGCTCCTAGATCGGGGTACTGCGGAGCAACTCGACCACCTCGTCCGCCGACGTTCCGCCCCACGCCGAGCCACCGCGAAGAATCTGGAGCCCGGGATGGCTCGCCGCGAGCTCTGCGAGCAGAGGCTCAGCGGCCTCCGCCGCATCGGACATGGTCGCGCTGACACCCAGGATGGTTGCGTCGACGTCCTCCGCGAAGCTCGCCGCCTCCGCGAGGGGCGTGTCCGCACCGAGATAGATGACCTGCCAGCCGTCTGCGTGCAGGAGCACGGCGACGGCCAGGAGGCCGGTCTCGTGCCTCTCGCCCGGAGCGCAGCAGAGCACGATCCGCCCGCGCGGGCCCCCGAGGGCGCCGTTCAGGAGGCCGCGCATCTTGCCGCGGAGAACCTCGGTTAGCTGGTGCTCATGGGCGACCGTAGCCTCGCCTCGCTCCCAGAGCTCGCCGATCCGCCGGAGGGCCGGCGCGACGACCTCGGTCACGGCCTGCTCCGCCGGAAAGAGGGCGAAGGCCTGGTCGACGGCGCTGACGACGCGCGGCGGGTCCGGGCTTACCGCCCCGGCGACCAATTCCTCCACCAGCCCCTCGGCATCGAGCTTCGGTGCGTCCGAGTAACCGCCGAGCAGCCGAGCCGCCTCCCCGATCCTGTACCCCTCCTCCAGGCGCGCCTTCAGCCATTCGACCCGCAGCACGTCGCGCTCGGTGTAGCGCCGGTGCGACCCTGCGGTCCGCTCGGGCTTCAGCACCCCGTAGCGCTGCTCCCACTTTCGGAGCGTCGCCGAGGGGATCCCGGTGCGGCGTGCAACTGCCTGGATGTTCATGTCCTCAGCACAGCGTAGTTAGACATGGCTTTGACAGATCCCTTTCGCTGGTACGTTAGGTGGCATGCACGACGAACTCCTGCGGGCTCTCGAGAGCGTGATCGACCCCGAACTCGGCCGCTCCGTCATCGAGCTCGACATGGTCAGGCACGCCGAGCTGGTGGGCGGGACCGCCGAGGTGACGATCGCGCTCACCGTCGCCGGGTGCCCACTCCGTGCCAGCTTCCAGGACCAGGTCGACCGCGCGCTGCTCCCGCTCGTCGGCGTCGAGCGTACCGCGCTGACGTTCGACGTCATGACTCCCGAGGAGAAAACCGCCCTGACCACGAAGCTCCGCGGCGGCGTCGCGGAGCGGACGCCCGGCATCTCCGTCGACTCGAAGACCCGTGTGCTGGCGGTGGCGAGCGGCAAGGGAGGCGTGGGGAAATCGTCGCTCTCGGCGAACCTCGCCGCGGCTTTCTCGCAGCTCGGCCATCGCACCGGCATCCTCGACGCGGACGTCTACGG
>DASQGA010000251.1:0-8742 GCA_035632855.1 Gaiellaceae bacterium
AAGCTCGCGCCCTCAGTCGGCGAGGTTGCAGCCGCGCACGTGCTCGGCGAGAGCCCAGGGATTGATGTGGAAAGCCTCGCGCCGGGCCGCTTCGAGCAGGGCAACCTCCTCGCGCTGGCCTATGGGCCGGGCGCTCGCGCCTAGTAGTAACCTCCCGCGCAGCTTGGCGAGCACGGTCACCATCGTCCCCGGCCTCGAGCCAATCGCGGCTCTGCACAAGGGTGAGCTGCCTCAGAAGGACAACCTCTGCGGCGCGTTCTGGGGAGCCCTTGTCCTGCGCGCAGCCGGGGTGACGGACGTGGACGGGGAGCCGGTCGACCAGGACCTCGTCGCATTGCACGCCGGCACCACGCTTCCGGAGGGGGACCCGGAGACGTTTGTCCCGCGCGGCGCCGTGCCGCGCAACGACTATCGGCTCGAGCTTCCTCTTGCGGCTGAGTCCGAGGCGTCCGGGACTTCAGCGTCGGCGCTTGCGCGAGCGATCGAGTGGCTCTCGGCTGGCAAGCTCACCGTCGTGCCGGTGGCCGGCCCCTGGAGCGGCGAGCAGATCCTCGAGCTCGTTGAGACCGTGGCGGAGGCCGCGCCGGAGGCGACCGTCCTCGCCAACATCGATACCGGCCCGCTCTGGGGCTCTCACCCGGATCCGGCTGTGGTTATCGCGCATCTTTCCGGAGCGGTCGTCGCCCCGCCGCCGCCCGATTGGAGCGCGGGTCACTTCTTCAACCTGCTCGGGACGATTCGCGGACCCGGCGGCTCGCTCGTGCTCGTTCGGGACTCGTACGCATCCCTCGGCTGGGGCGGCCATCACTTGCAGCCGCCGGGCGCGGTAGCCGCCGCGCTCGAGCGGGCAGACGGGCGTGAGGGGGGCATCCTCTGTGTCTGCCTGGCGGCCGAGCACGAGGGGGTGCGCAGTCGGCTCGCGGGGAGCTACAAGCTTCGGCACTGGGGAAACGGGACACCCGACCCGGAGGCCCGCTAATGGCGACGGATGCCGGCAAGATCCTGGACGGCTGGAGCTCGGACGGGATCGAGTTCGTCCGCTTCGAGCTCCCCGACATGCACGGCACGAGCCGTTCCAAGCTGATTCCGATCGACCAGGCTGCCGGCTATGCCGAAGGAGGCCTGAACATGTACGGCGGCGCCGGCGTGCTGGACAGCCGCTCCGACGTTGTGCCGGGTACGCTCTACAACGAGGAGGTCGGCTACGGCGACCAGCGTCTGATCCCGGACCTCGAGACGGCGTCCGTCGTCCCCTGGGTGGACGGCACGGCGCGCTTCATCTGCGACTCCGTGTGGGACGACGGCCGTCCCCTCGCCGCGCTCCCGCGCCATGTCTTCCGGCGCGTCCTCGACCGCTGTCACGAGCTCGGCTACGAGCCCATGATGGGCTCCGAGCCGGAGTTCTACCTGCTCGATCCGGATACGAACGGGCTCCTCTTCGAGGGGTACCACATCTTCAACACCGTCCGGAACACGTACGTCCCGTTCGTACAGGAGCTCGTCGGCCAGCTGAACGAGATCGGGCTCGGGATCATCACCGCGAACTGCGAGTACGCGGGCTCACAGTGGGAGGTCAACTTTGCCCCGGCCACCGGCATGGCGGGGCCGGACAGTGCCTTTACCTTCAAGCACGCGGTCAAGGAGCTCGCGCACCTGAACGGGTATCGCGCCACTTTTATGTCGAAGCCCTTCTCGGACTCGGCCGGGTCCGGCTGCCACACGCACTTCAGCCTGCTCGACCCGGAGAGCGGCGAGAACCTCTTCGGCGACGAGAGCGCCGAGGCCGGCATCTCCGATCTCTGTCGCCAGTTCGTCGCGGGCCAGCTCAGGCATGCTCGTTCGATCTACACGTTGCTGGCGCCGACCGTGAACTGCCTGAAGCGGCGGCGGACGCACACTTTCAGCCCTACGAATGTCTCGTGGGGCTTCGAGGACCGCTCGGCCTTCGTCCGGATCAAAGGCGGCTCCGTGAAGTCGCGCCACGTCGAGAACCGGGCGCCCACCGGCCTCTCGAACCCGTATTTGGCAGGCGCGGCTGTGCTCGCCGCCGGCTTGCTCGGGATCGAGGAGCAACTTGAGCTCGAGCCCCCGGCCCGGTCCCCCGCCGAGGAAGATCCGTCAAAGCCGCCGCTGCCGGAAAGCGTGCGGGAGTCGCTCGAGGCGCTCGAGTCGGACGAGAAGCTCGCCGGCCTCCTCGGCGATGAGTTCGTCAGGGTCTACGGCGTCATGCGCCGGTACGAGCTCCAACGCTTCGACGACCACGTAACCGACTGGGAACGCAACGAGTACGTCGAGATCTACTAGGCCAGCCCCGTCCACGCAAGAGTCTGGCCCCGCAACAGGATTCCGTTTGCCTTGAAGCTCCTCGCCTTGCGCGCCGTGCGCGTCGGTGGAATGCGGGCTTTAGGCCAGACTCTGGCTGCGAGGCCAGTCAAGTGAGAATTGTATCTTGTTTGGCTCGCGCGTGCGTTTCGCGAAAGCCCCTAGGACGCCGTCTCCAAATTCAGAGCACGCGCAGCGGCCTCGGCTGAGTCGATCAGAGGGACGACCCCGAAGGTGAGGAATGCGACGAGTACCTGGAGATCTACTAGTAGTCAGCAGCTCGTGACGTTTTCCACAGGCGGGACATGTCCAGGGGCCAGGCCCCGAGACATGCGTTTCCGGGACATGTTTCCCTATCCTTCGAGCGTGGTTTCACCTCGCCGCAAGTGGCTTTCCTTCCTGCCCGCAACACTGGTCCTGGCCGGAACGGCCGTCACCTTGGTGGCCGTGTACTACCTACTCTGGATTCCGCTCGTGAACGGGTGATCCCGACGTGTGAAACTCGCCCAGCCGGACTGCTCGGTGGTCCGCTCGCGAGCTGTCGCGACGAAGCTCGCCAGCACCGCGCTCTCCAGTGACTCCTCGCTAGGACGATGCGTCCGAGTTCAGAGCACGCGCAGCGGCCTCGGTTGAGCCGATCAGAGGGACGACCTCGAAGGTGACGAGATCGCTCCACTCTTCCATCCACGTATCGAGCAGGCTCGGATCGTCGGCCTCCATGAGTTGGAAGCATCTCTGGAGGTGCTCGTCGATCCAGCTATCCACGTAGACGAGGCCAGGCGGCAGCATCCGTCCCTTCGCATCGGCACGTTCGTAGACGGGGCGCGCACCCTGGACGAAGTTCTCGATGACCATGTACCGCACGGCGACATGCTAGGCCGTTCCGCCGATGTTGTATCGGCTCCATTTGGCAATCCCGGATAAGGTCGGCCGCACCCGAGCACGGAGGATCGCATCATGAGCATGGTTGTTCGATTCAGCCCCGTAGCCCTGACGACCGAGACGTATGACGAAAGCCTCCGGCAGCTTGAGGAGGCTGGCGACTTTCCTCCGGACGGACTCGATTATCACGTCTGCTTCGGGTCGGAAGGGAGCCTGCGCGTCAGTGAGATCTGGGACTCTCGGGAGCAGTTCGAGGCGTTTGGTGAGCGGCTGATGCCCTTGCTGACCGACATCGGGATCGAGTTTTCCGCCGAACCAGAGATCTTCGAGGTACATAACATCGTCAAGCGCTAAGCGCGGCGAGTTTCGCCAATCGTTTTGCCAAACCCTCCTAGCCGGCGTGCTCGGCGGCCCGGTCCTGCGCAGCCGCGACGAAGCTCGCCAGGATCGCGCTCTCGTCCCGGGACTCCGGATGCCACTGCACGCCGAGGATCCAGCGACCGTCGGCGGCCTCGATTGCCTCCGGCAGCCCGTCCTCGACCGCGCGTCCAGTGACGACGAGGCCCTCGCCGAGTCTGTCGATCGCCTGATGGTGATGGCAGTGGGCGACGTGCAGGCCCTCGCCCGCGGCCTCCGCTGCGAGCGACCCTTCCTCGAGCTCGACGTGGTTCTCGGTATCCTCGAACCCTCCGAGTTGCCGCCGGTGGATGTTCGACCCGTCGGGGGCGGCCAGGTCCTGGACGAGCGTGCCGCCGAACGCGATGTTCAGGATCTGCATCCCGCGGCAAACCCCGAGCACGGGCAGGTCTCGCTCGATCGCGTGGCGCACCATCGCGAGCTCGAAGTCGTCGCGCTCGCGATACGTCGTCTCCGTTCCAGGCTCACGTTCGGCGCCGTACGTCGCGGGATCGATGTCCGCCCCGCCGATGAGGAGGAGGGCATCGATCCCGTCGACCGGGCGTGCGGAGCCGCGTGCGTCGACCGGCAGGAGCACGGCGACGCCGCCGGCGCTCTGAACCGCCCGGACGTAGGAGTCCGGCACGAGGTGGGCCGGCTGGTCCCAGAAGCTCCAGCGAGCCTGCTCTCGAACCGCGCAGATCCCGACGACCGGAAGGATCGCGTCAGACGGCTCGCTCGTAGCGCTCGCGCTCCCAGTCGGTGACGCTCTCCCGCCAGGCCTTCAGCTCCCAGGCCCGTGAGGTGGCGTAGTAGTCGCTGAAGGACTCGCCGAGGCCGCGGCGCAGCTCGCCGTCCGCGCGGAACGCAGCCAGGGCGCTCTCCAGTGACCCCGGCAGCTCGGGGAGATCGTCCCGCGCATAGGCGTCACCCTCGACTGCCGGCGGGGGCTTCAGGTCGCCGCGAATGCCGTTCGCAGCCGAGACCACGAGCGCGGCGAGGGCCAGGTAGGGGTTCGCGTCCGCCCCTGGGCGGCGGCACTCGATCCGGCAGCGCTCCGGGTTCGACGAGCCGATCACGCGCACCGCGGCGGAGCGGTTCTCCACGCCCCAGCTCGCGTTCACCGGGGCGAACCAGCCGGGCACGAGCCGCTTGTACGAATTGATGGTCGGATTGAAGAGGAGCGATGCGCCGGCGAGGTGCTCGAGCATCCCGGCGACGGCCGAGGTGCAGGCCGCAGGCAGATCGCCTCCGGGCTCGGCCGGGGCAAAGACGTTCGCTCCGTCGCTCCAGAGGGAGACGTGAACGTGCCCGCTCGACCCCTCCTCGCCGGGGGCGGTCTTGGCCAGGAAGCTGGCTCGCATGCCGAGCGAGGCCGCGACCTCCTTCACCGCGAACTTCACAAAAGCCGCGTTGTCCGCCGTCTCTAGCCCCCGGCCGGTGGCAAGGTTCAGCTCGAGGAGCCCGGGGCCTGCTTCGGTATGAACCGCCGAGAGCTCGACCTCCAGGCTCTCGAGGGCCTCCGTGAGACGCCCGACGAACTCGTGGTAGCGGGCGATCTCGACCAAGCTGTAGCTAATCCCGCTCGAGAGGGGCTTTCCTTCCGAGTCCCAGAGCCGGACCTCGTACTCGAACGCCGCCATGACCTCGTAGCCGAGCTCGCCCATCGCCGTGAGCGCGCCGCGTAACACCTCCCGGGTGGCGATCTCGCAGCGGCTTCCGTCTCGCCAGGTCGGCGTGCTGAGGCAGATGCTCCACCCCGCCCGCCAAGCGAGCGGGCGCAGGGTGTCGTCGTCCGGATGGATGATCAGGTCACCCGCGCCGGAGCGGATTCCGAACTCCTCGTAGTCGGTGATGGGCGTGTCGACCGGGTCGAGCCCGAGCAGAAGGTCGGTCGTGACCGTTCCGTCGCGCACCGCGGCCTCGAACGCGTCGCGGCTGAGTGCCTTTCCGCGCAGGGACCCGTTCAGGTCGGGCATTCCGAGGAGCACGAACTCACCGCCCTTGCTCATGCTGCGAGCCGCTGCTTCACCTGGCGCTCGACTTCGCTCATCGTCCCGGCCAGGAGCTCGACCATGGTCGCGAGCTCCTCGTCCGTGCTGGTGTATGCGGGCGCGAGCAGCGTCTGATCACCGGCGTAGCCGTCGGGCGTTGAGTGGGACGAGGTGACGAGGAGACCTTGCCTGAGAGCGGTCGTGTCGACGAGGAAGGCGGCGTTCAGGTCGTCCGGGAGGAAGGACGTCCCGTCCCTGGGGTCGACGAGCTCGGCGCCGAGCAGGAAGCCGCGGCCCCGGACTTCGCCCACGAGCTCGCACGCGTCGAGGGCCGCCGCGAGCTCCTCCCGCAGGCGCGGGCCGCGCTCGGCGACCCGATTGACGAGGTCTTCCGCCACGAGCTCGTCCAGGACGGCCAGCGCGACGGCGCAGATGAGGGGAGCGCCGTCCCACGTGTGCCCGTGCTCGAAGTTCTGAGAGCCGGAGGCCACGGCCTCGTACACATGCTCGCGGCAGAGGATCCCGGCGATCGGCGCGTAGCCGGCCGCGAGCCCCTTGCCGAACGTGACGATGTCCGGCTCAAGCGGCAGCGGGTCGCCCGCGAACCACGTGCCGGTTCGGCCGAACCCGGTGACGACCTCGTCGAAGCAGATCAGGAAGCCATGCTGCTCCCGCCGCTTCGCGAGTCCCTTCCAGAATGCATGTGGCGGGGAGTAGCCGGGCAGCGCAGCCGCGCTCACGGGCTCACAGAGGAAGGCCGCGATCGTTTCCGGCCCCGCCTCCTCGAGGACGCGGTCCAGCTCGGCGAGCGCAGCTTCGCCCGTCTCGTCGAAGCGTCGTGTGCTGGGCGGGATGTGGACATGCTCGGCCAGGTACGGCTCGTACGGATGCTTCAGCGAGCTGCGGCCGGTCAGTGCGAGCGTCCCGAAGGTCGCTCCGTGGTAGGCCTGGGCCTGCGAGATCACCCGCCAGCGCCCGCTGTCGCCGCGCTCCTCGTGGTAGCCGCGGGCCAGCCGCAACGCCATCTCGTTCGCCTCCGAGCCGCCGGTCACGAAGCGCGCCCGGGCCATCTCCGGGGCAGCGATCTCGAGGACCTGGCGCGCGAGCCGCTCCTGCTGGTCATTCGTGAAGTGGTGGTAGTAGACATAGGCAAGCCGCTCGGCCTGAGCGGCGGCCGCTTCGACGATGTCCGACCGCCCATGGCCGAGGCACGCGACCATGGCGCCTCCGCCACAGGCATCGAGGATGCGGCTGCCGTCGACGCCATGGAGCCAGACGCCTTCGCCCCGTTCGATGTTCGGGTAGGCGAAGCCTAGGAGCCGGGGAAAGACGTTCGTCTCCTCGGTGCGAACCTCGGCTGGCGCGGACACGGTCATGCCCGCTCGCGCGGCCTCGCGACCCGCTCCAGGAAGCGGTCGAGGAGGCTCCGGCTCGTTGTCCGGGCGCTCTCGCGCCGCTCGTGCGTCTCCTCGAGCAGGCGATCCGGGTCGACACCGTGCTCGTCGAGCTCGTGGCGGTAGGCGCGCACCCAGGCGTCCATGATCTCGGGGGTCACCTCGGGGTGGAACTGGACTCCGAGGCTCCGGCCGATCGCGTAGGCCTGCGGGCCGACGCTGGTCTCGGCGAGGACCCGCGCTCCCGGGGGCGCCGTGAACGTGTCGAAGTGCCACTGGAACCAGGGCCCGTTGGAAACGAGCTCGGGATCGTGCGTCTCGACCGGGAGCCAGCCGATCTCCTCCTGCTTCGAGCGGAAGACCTCGCCGCCGAGCGTCTGGGCGAGCAGCTGGCCTCCGAAGCAGACTCCGAGGATCGGTACGTCGGCGTCGGTGGCGGCGCGCAGCAGGTCGCTTTCGTGCGAGATCCACGCGATGCTGTCCTCGTAGGCAGCGAACTCCGACCCAAGGGAGACGATCAGGCCGTAGTCACGCGGGTTCAGGTCGTGCGGATCCTCTTCGTCGATCCGGAGGATCTCCACCTCGGCGCCTCGCTCTAGAAGCCACGGCTCGATCAGGCCGGGCGGCGTCGGTTGCTCGTGCTGGATGACGAGCGCGCGCCAGTCGGGCCCGGTCGTGGTCGCGTCCGTCATCGGCCCTTCACACTCACGGCTGGGCCGACGGCCTGGAGCTTTCCCTCGACCGCGCCCCACACCTCGCGGACCGCTGCCGCGAAGCGCTCGACCATTTCCACCAGCTCCTCGTCGGTCGCCGTGAACGCGGGCGCGAAGAGCGTCTGGTCGCCTGCGTAGCCGTCCCGAGTCGGCTGCGTGGAGAGAACGATCAGGCCGCGCTCGAGCGCGGCCGCGTCGATCCTTCCTGCGACACCCAGCTCCGGAGGCAGGAAGGACTCGCGGGCGCGGGGGTCGGTGTACTCGATCCCGAGCAGGAAGCCGTGGCCGCGCACCTCGCGCACGAGCGCGACGTCGCGCAGGGCGTCCTCGAGCTGCTGGCGTAGGAGCGGGCCGCGCTCGCGGACCCGCTCGACGAGGCGCTCTCGCTTCAGTGCCTTGAGGACGGCGAGGCCGACCGCGCAGGAGAGCGGGGCGCCGTTCCAGGTGTGGCCGAGCGAGAACTGGCGAGACCCTGCTGCGACCGCGTCGTAGACGTGCTCACGACAGAGGGCGGCGCCGATCGCCGTGTACCCGGCGCCGAGCCCCTTTGCCGTGGCGATGATGTCTGGCACGAACGGGAGGTCGTTGGCGGCGAACCAGCTTCCCGTGCGCCCGAGACCGGTGACGATCTCGTCGAAGCAGATCAGGAACCCGTGGCGCTCACGCCGTTCGGCCAGGCCCTCCCAGAAGCGGTCGGGAGGCTTGTGGGCAGGGAGCGCAGCCGCGCTGATCGGCTCGCAGAAGAACGCCGAGACGGTCTCGGGCCCGGCTTCCTCGAGAACGCGGTCGAGAGCCTCGAGCGTGACCTCGCCGGTCGGGTCGAAGCGCTCCGTCGTCGGCGGGACGTGGAGGAACGCCTGCGGGAAGTACGGGGTGAGCGGTCCCTGGAGGCCGGGCCGGCCCGTCAGCGCCAGGGTGGCGATCGTGGGCCCGTGGTAGCTCTGCGCGGGCGAGATCACTCGCCAGCGCTCGGGTTCCCGGCGATCGACGTGGTAGTGGCGCGCGAGCCGCAGCGCCGCCTCGTTCGCCTCGGCTCCTCCG
>DASQGA010000252.1:0-2138 GCA_035632855.1 Gaiellaceae bacterium
GAGCTGCTCAAGAACAAGCAGATCTACACGCTGGATCTGGCCGCTCTCGTCGCGGGCTCGAAGTACCGCGGTGAGTTCGAAGAGCGCCTGAAGAAGGTCATGAAGGAGATCCAGCAGCGCGGCGACATCATCCTGTTCATCGACGAGCTCCACAATCTCGTCGGTGCGGGCGCCGCCGAGGGCGCGATCGACGCCGCTTCGATCCTCAAGCCGGCTCTGGCGCGAGGCGAGCTGCAGACGATCGGCGCCACCACGCTCGACGAGTACCGCAAGTACCTCGAGCGCGACTCGGCGCTCGAGCGGCGCTTCCAGCAGATCCGGGTCGATCAGCCCTCCAAGGACGAGACGGTGCAGATCCTCAAGGGCCTGCGCCAGCGTTACGAGGACCACCACCGCGTCGGCATCACCGACGAGGCACTGGAGGCGGCGGCCGAGCTGGCCGACCGCTACATCTCCGACCGCTTCCTGCCCGACAAGGCGATCGACCTCATCGACGAGGCCGCGTCTCGCGCGCGCATCAAGTCGATGACCGCCCCGCCCGTGTACCGCGATCTCGAGGAGGAGATCGAGACCACACGGCGCGACAAGGAGGCGGCGATCGAGGCGCAGGAGTTCGAGAAGGCGGCGAACCTGCGCGACACCGAGCGCCAGCTGACCAACAAGAAGCGCGAGCTCGAGGAGCAGTGGCGTTCCGGCGAGTCCGGCGAGCGCCCGGAGATCGGCGAGGAGGAGATCGCCGACATCGTGTCCATGTGGACCGGCATCCCGGTGTTCAAGCTCACCGAGGCCGAGACCCAGAAGCTCATGCGCATGGAGGAAGAGCTCCACAAGCGGGTGATCGGCCAGCACGCGGCCATCGAGGCCGTGTCCAAGGCGATCCGCCGCTCGCGCGCCGGGCTCAAGGACCCCAAGCGCCCCACCGGCTCGTTCATCTTCCTCGGCCCCTCCGGGGTCGGAAAGACCGAGCTGGGGCGCACGTTGGCCGAGTTCCTGTTCGGCGACGAGGAGGCGATGGTCCGCATCGACATGTCCGAGTACATGGAGAAGCACTCCGTGTCGCGGCTGGTCGGCTCGCCGCCCGGCTACATCGGCTACGACGAGGGCGGCCAGCTCACCGAGGCGGTGAGGCGCAAGCCGTACAGCGTGCTCCTGCTCGACGAGATCGAGAAGGCGCACCCGGACGTGTTCAACATCCTGCTCCAGATCCTGGAGGACGGCCGGCTAACCGACGCCCAGGGCCGCACGGTCGACTTCCGCAACTCGATCGTGATCATGACCTCGAACATCGGGGCCTCGGAGATCGCCAAGAACACGGGTATCGGCTTCACCGTCGGAGATGAGACAGGTCTCTCCTACGACGACATGAAGACCCGCATCATGAGCGAGCTCAAGAAGGTCTTCCGGCCCGAGTTCATCAACCGCATCGACGAGGTCATCGTCTTCCACAAGCTGACCAAGGAGGAGATCACCACCATCGTCGAGCTGCTGCTGAAGCGGATCCGCGAGTCGCTGGCCGAGCGCGAGCTGTCGCTCAACCTCTCGGAAGGCGCGGCCGACCTGCTGGTCGAGAAGGGCTGGGACCCCGCGATGGGGGCCCGCCCGCTGCGCCGGGCGATCCAGCGCTACATCGAGGACCCGCTGGCCGACGAGGTGCTCTCGCAGAGCATGCCGCCGGGCTCGACGGTCGAGGTGGACCGCCTGAGCGAGGACGAGCGGGCCAAGCTGGGGGAGACCACCGACGGCGACGTGCGCGAGATGAAGATCTCGATCATCAAGCCCAAGGAGCGCACGCGCGAGACGGTGGCCGTGGGCGGAAAGGGCGACGCCCGCGAGGAGGGGTCCTCCGAGGACCCGAACTCGGCCGACTCCCCCGACCTGCCCGACGATCCCGAGGTGCTGCCGGACGTTCCGGATGCGCCGCCGGCGCCGGAGGCCGAGGAAAAGGACTAGCTGGCAGCCCTAGCATGCAGGTTGCATGCTAGGGTGCAGTTTGCATGAACAAGGTCATTCAGGTACGAGACGTGCCACCGGACGTGCACCGTCGGCTCAAGGCCCGTGCCGCAGAGCAGGGCCGTACGCTGTCCGAGCTGGTGCGTGAGCAGCTCGAAGAGGCCGCGCGGCGTCCGACCATGGCCGAG